>JAYEKJ010000219.1:0-10250 GCA_034660975.1 Campylobacterota bacterium | reverse complement strand
AAATATTTTATGATTTATACCCTATCTCTTCTAAAAAAGCTTTATCTTTTGTCCAACCTTTTTTTACACTTACTTGTAAGTTAAGGTAAGCTTTTTTCGTACTTAATCTCTCTATCTTCTCTCTAGCAGATTTTCCAATTCTTTTAATAGACTCCCCACCCTTACCGATAATGATACCTTTTTGAGATTCTTTTTCTATAATGATGGTTGCATAAATTTTATCTAAATTATCATCTTCCTCAATTGAATCAATTATTACATCAGCCTCATAAGGAACTTCATCACTCACATTTTCAAAGATACCTTCACGGATAAAACCAGCATAAATATCACGAACAAGTTCACTCGTTAAATCATCTGGATCAAAAAGAAATGGTGACTCTGGAAGATTTTTACTTATAACTTTTAAAAGATCCTCATGACCAACTTTTCTTGGAATTGCAACTGGTATAAGTGCTTCAAAATGCTCTGCATATTGATTATATGAAGCAATCTTCTTAAATAACTTATCCTGTTTCACTTGGTCGATTTTACTCAAAACAATAATATGTTTCACTTTGGAATTATTAAGTTTTAAAAACTTTTCATAATGTTCAAGAGAATCAGTGACAGGTGCTAAATAAACTATCAAGTCACAATCACCCATAGCTTTGAGTGCTTCATCTAACATATATTGATTTAGAATCTTTTCTCTCTCATGTAGTCCTGGAGTATCAACAAATATAATCTGAGTATCTTCATGCATCACTATCGCATTTGATCTTCTTCTTGTTGCATTTGCTTTTTGAGAAACCATAGCAATTTTTTCACCTAAAAGTGAATTCATTAATGTACTTTTTCCAGCATTTGGACGACCAATTAAAGAAACGAAACCAGCTTTTGTCATATATTTACCTTTTATTTTATTACATAAAATGAAAGGAAACCCTTCATCTATTTATAACGATGTCGGGAGTAATCCCGCCATCTATGTTTCTGACCTAAAGGTCGATGCTGGAAAAAACTAAATTATTTCCAGTGAACACTAGGTTTTACCCAAAGGGTATAAAAAACTTCGGCAGTAGACCCGTCGCATTGATGCGATTTTTAGAGGATATATCTTGATAAGTCGTCATCTTCAACAACCATATCTAATTTTTCATGTACAAGTTTAGCACTAATTCTAAACTCCTCATCTTTATGCTCATCAGCATCAAAACTTATCTCTTCAAGAACTTTTTCAAGAACTGTATGCAATCTTCTAGCACCAATATCTTCAGTAAGTTCATTAGCACGATGTGAAAGTTTAGCAATTGATCTAACCGCTTCATCTTCAAAAACTAACTTCATACCCTCAACACCTAAAAGTGCTTCATACTGCTTAAGTAATGAGTTTTCAGTTTGGGTAAGAATCTGATAAAGTGTATCTTCTGTTAAAGATTCCAACTCAACACGAAGTGGAAATCTACCTTGAAGTTCAGGGATTAAATCACTTGGTTTTGTAAGATGAAATGCACCGGCAGCTATAAAGAGAATATGGTCAGTATTTATAACTCCATATTTTGTAGTAACACTGCTACCCTCAACAATTGGAAGTAAATCTCTTTGAACACCCTCTTTACTTGGGTCATTTCTACCTTGTGATTTTGCACTAATTGCTATTTTATCTATCTCGTCTAAAAAGATAATTCCACCATCTTCAGCTCTTCTGAGTGCCTCTGCATTAATGGCAGTCATATCAAGAAGTTTTGAAGAAGCTTCAAGTTTTAAAAGGGATTTAGCATCTTTAACTGTAACCTCTTTTTTCTTATCCTCTTTACTCATCGTTTCAAAAATTTTAGAAAAACTCTCTTGAACTTTGGCCATCTCCGGTGGAAGATTTGTATCATTAAATTCGATATTTACTTTATCAAATTCAAGTTCAATAAGTCTCTCATCCATCTCACCATTTACAACTTTATCTTCCATAGCACTCAAAAGTCTTTGGTAATCATCTTTTTTACTCTCACTTGCAGATTCTGGAAGTGGTGGAAGAAGCTTTTCAACAATCTTATTTATAACATAATTTTCTATTTTATCTTGATTGTTTTCCTCTTGTTCTGCTTTTACTATAGCTATAGAGTTAACAACTAAATCTCTAATCATAGATTCAACATCACGACCAACAAAACCAACTTCAGTATATTTAGAAGCTTCCACTTTGATAAAAGGAACTTTCATCATCTTAGCCAAACGACGAGAAATTTCTGTTTTACCAACACCAGTAGAACCAATCATAAGTATATTTTTAGGCATAATCTCATCTTGAAGTTCTTGTGATAATTGCATTCTTCTGTATCTTGTTCTTAGAGCAAGAGCGATAGTTTTTTTAGCATCACGCTGAGAAATTACATATTTGTCTAAATATTGGACAATCTCTTTTGGAGTTAAATTCATTATTTTCTTTCCTCTAAAACAAGAGTTTTTATACTGTGATTTGTGTATACACATAAATCAGCTGCCACTGTTAAACTCTCTTTAACTAAATCTTCTTCATCTAAATTTGCATGTTTTTTTAATGCTCTTGCAGCTGAGATAGCGTAGTTTCCACCACTTCCAATAGAAGCAATCTCACCATCTTCTGGTTCAACAACATCACCATTTCCAGTAAGGATAAAAATATGCTCATTATTTAAAACTATCATCATAGCTTCTAAGCGACGAAGAACTTTATCTTTTCTCCACGCTTTAGAAAACTCTACAACTGACTTTAAAATATCACCTTTTTTATCCTCTAAAAACTCTTCAAACATATCAAAAAGATTAAAAGCATCTGCTGTACTTCCAGCAAAACCTGCAAGAATCTTACCTTTTCCAAGTGTACGAATCTTAGTAGCATTACCTTTGAGAACAGTGTCCCCAAAAGTAACTTGACCATCTCCACCAATTACAGCTTTGTTTTTGCCTTTGTAAGCAAGTATAGTAGTAGCATCAAACATTATCTATCTATTCTCCTTGAACATCCACATGCAGTGTAGCATGTAAACCATGACCTAGTTTAAAATCTAAATCATGCTCACCAATAGTTTTGATAGCTGATTTTTCATTAATATGTTTTTTGTCTATCTCAATACCATGTTGAGCTTTAAGTGCAACTGCTATCTCATCTTTTGTTACAGAACCAAATAGATGACCATTCGAACCAAGTTTTTTAGTGATAATAATTTCAGCTTTATCTAATTGCTTAGCTATCTCTTTAAGAAGATCAACCTCTTTTTCAAGGTTTTGAGCAACAATTAGTTCATCTTGTGCATGTTGAACTAAGATTTCAGGTGTTGCATGTCTTGCAAAACCTTTACCTATAAGAAAGTTTTTCCCATAACCATCTTTTACCTCTTTGACTTCACCCTTTTTACCTAAACTTTTTACATCTTTTATTAATAATACTTTCATAGTTTATTCCTTAATTTTATACATCTAATTATTTAATAATTATTTTTCTTTATCACCAGAAAAAGAAACAATACCATGAGTAAGATTTCCAATTTTAGTATAACCCATATCTGGCATAATTCTTGCAACATGAGCAGAACGACTACCTACATGACAATAAAGGATAATATTTTCATCTTTATTAAGATTAGCTTCCTCTATCGCTTGATAGAAACTACTTGTTGGAACTAGTTTATCAGCACCTTTGATATGACCCATTTGCCATTCCATAAGCTCACGAACATCTACAAGTGTAAACTTAACCATACCAAGTTCTCTAGCTTCTAGAAGTGCCATTAACTCATCGCCATCAAGTTCAGCTTGATTTACTACTTGAGCACACTCCTCTTCAGTCAAGCCACGAGAGTGAGTATGAACTACCTCTTCCATTCCAAGTTCAATTCTCTTCGCTGCTGCGAACTCTGGAGTACAAAAGATTCCACAGTGACAAGCACCAACTTCTGGAATCTCTTTCTCTATTGCTGGTTTACAAGGGCAAGTTCTATCATCAACACTTCTTGCTTTTCCATCAACCTCTTCAACCATAAAACATGGACAAAATAGTTTATTGTACATCATCTTGTTGCGAGCAAGACCCATCTGTACACCTTCATTTACTTCTACTTGAGGGTTATATACCCAACCACGAGATTCACAAACTTTATCTGTAAATTTTATTGTTTTTTCCATTCTTTCCTGAAATTCAGGTGAGTTCATATCTATTTTCATCATTATTTTATTCCTCTCTTTTTACCAGCAATAATTCTTCTTAAAGCATTCAGTCTAATAAAACCTTCTGCATCTTTTTGGTTATATACTTCATCCTCTTCAAATGTCGAATGCTCTTCTGAGTATAAAGACATATCAGATTCTCTTCCTACAACTTCCACATTACCTTTGTAAAGTTTTAATTTAACTGTTCCTTGAACATACTTTTGAGTAGTATCAATAGCTGCTTGCATCATCTCACGCTCTGGTGAAAACCAAAAACCGTTATAAATAAGCTCTGCATATTTAGCGATAAACCCATCTTTCATGTGTGCTTCTTCTCTATCAAGACAAATAGATTCTATTGCACGGTGAGCTTTTAGCATAATAGTTCCACCTGGAGTTTCATAACATCCACGAGCTTTCATACCAACAAAACGATTCTCAACAATATCAATTCTTCCGATTCCATGCTTGTTACCATATTCATTCAGTGTTCTAAGCATAGTAGCTGGAGATAATTCTTTGCCATTTAATGTAACTGGATCACCATTTTTGTAGCCGATAGTGATATACTCTTTCTCATCAGGAGCATCTTCAGGGGAAACTGACCATAACCACATAGCCTCTTCAGGCTCATTCATTGGGTTTTCTAAATGAAGACCCTCATAAGATATATGAAGTAAGTTTGCATCCATAGAGTAAGGACTTACAGTTGGATTACCATCTGCATCAACATGTTTTTGATCGATGTTAATTCCATGCTCTCTTGCATAAGTTAAAAGCTTCTCTCTAGAGTTTAAATCCCACTCTCTCCATGGAGCAATAACAGTTATATCAGGATTAAGACCTAAATAACCAAGTTCAAATCTTACTTGATCGTTACCTTTTCCAGTTGCACCATGAGATACTGCATCTGCACCCATCTTTTGAGCAATTTCAATCTGTTTTTTTGCAATAAGTGGTCTTGCAATAGATGTACCAAGAAGATATTCACCCTCATAGATTGCATTTGCTCTAAACATAGGGAAAACATAATCTTTTACAAACTCCTCTTGAATATCAAGAATAAAGATATTTTCAGGTTTGATTCCATTATCAAGTGCTTTTTGACGAGCAGGCTCAACCTCTTCACCCTGACCTAAATCAGCTGTAAATGTGATAACTTCAGCGTTATACTCATCTTGTAACCATTTTAAAATAATACTTGTATCAAGTCCACCAGAATATGCTAATACTACTTTTTTAACTTCTCTTTTCATACAAAAAAACCTTTATGCGTAAAATAATTATCGCGATTATATCAAAAAAGAGGTGAGGTTTTACTTATATTAATTAATTATAAATGCCAATCTAAGGATTTATAAAGGTTTAAAACAAAAAATTTGAAAATTAAATTCAAAAGGGCTGAATTTTACCCTTTTGAATCAAACAACACACCAGTGAATTCTTGCATTTTTGGAAGAAATGAAGCAGCCTGCTCTACGGGAAATCTTCTTATCATTTTGCTTGTTTCAGATTCTATAACTGAAACATAAAATATATCATCCAAATCTACACCAAATTTCAAACTTGTACTTATTGGAGACATAGCCTTATTTAGTTGAGCTACCAACTCTTCTACCTCTTCTTTAGAATCAACATTAATTGAAGTATCAGTAGCAGCCTTCTGCATCTCCTCAACAACATCCATTTTAGGAGCATGCCTAGCCCCCTGCACAACACCTACATGAGCTTCATTTGTACTAACCTGAGCCTGTTGTCTTACAACATTTGATATCTCATCCATGATTTACTCCTTAGAACTTAACTGTTTAAATAATCGACAATTAAAATAATTACTTTAATAGAACCAAATTATGCTATAATCAAATTTATGAAAAACTATATCGAACTATTAAATTCAGAACCAATTGTTAAAAGATTATCAATTATACAGATGATAGCATATTTTGGTGCTTGGTTTAGTAATATTGCTATATATACTCTTTTACTAAATATGGATGTTTCTACCGAAGTTATCGCTTTTGTAGCAATGCTTCATTTTTTAGCTGGGATAATTCAAGCCCCGTTCTCTGGTTCTATTATAGATAAAGTAACTCCTAAAAAACTAATGTTATCGCTTATATTTATAGAAATCTTTGCAACTATCTTTTTAATTTTTATAACTAGCTTATCAGACTTATGGTTGCTATATATCTTAATATTTTTTAAAATGTCTGCTGCTAGTTTCTATTTTACAACAGAGATGTCACTACTTCCAAAAATACTGAGTGGTGATAAACTACAAACTGCAAATGAGCTACACTCTATAATTTGGTCATTCTCATATACATTAGGGATTGCTTTAAGTGGATTTGTTGTTTATATACTTGGTGTCAAAGTAGCTTTTATTTTAGATGCGATGATGTTTGTTATTAGTTTTTTTCTCCTGTATAGTTTAGATTTAAAAGTAGAAACTATAAAAACAGATGAAAATCTTTTAATGATGATGATGGATACTTTTAAGTACTTAAAAAAACACCCATATGCTATCCATCTCATGCTTATTCATGCATTTATTGGGCTTACCGCTTTTGATGCTTTAGTAGCACTTATGGTAAATCAATATTATGCATCAATAATAGCCACATCTCTAGCCTTAGGTCTTATTCATGCTGCTAGAGCTATTGGACTTATTATTGGACCAATTGTATTCAATAATTGGATAAACAATAAAAGATTAATATATGTGTTTGTTTTTCAAGCATTATCAATTTGGTTATGGGCATATCTTATGGAAAATTTTTATCTTTCACTTCTAGCAAGTGTTTTTGTTGGATTATCCACAACAACACTATGGTCATATACTTATACACTTTTACAAAAAAATATAGATGAAAAATATTATGGTCGAATTGTTGCATATAATGATATGCTATTTTTAATGAGTGCTGCCCTAACATCTTTTATGATAGGTTTTTTAGCAATAAATAAATTTTCATTAGAGTTAATTACATTTTTTCTAGGTTGTGGATTTGTTATCGGTGCAATTTATTTCACATGGATACTAAAAACTCAAAATATTAAGGATATATCGTAAATCATTATATTATAATATGTTTGAATAAAATTTTGGAAGTATTATGATTTATAAATCTTAAGTGCCTGATCATAATAGTGATCAAAAAATCGAACCATTTTAAAACTAGAAAATATCGCCCAAAGGGTTAATCCCTTGCGGAAAAACTTGTAGATATAGTGAAGTTTTTTTAAACCTACCGTCGAACTCAGGTTTTAAGTATCTTAAATAATGAAAAAGGGTGTAAATAATAATGATTCATGAAGAATTGAAAATATATTTTGACAACAATTTACCTGCTCCCTCTCTATCTTTTGTATGGACAGATGAGGATAATGAAAAACTTTTTGCACATATTAATGAAGAGTATTCTAGTGACTTTTTAAAAGAAAAAACCAATTTGTTACAAATAAAACAAGCTTTTAAAGATTACTTTGAATCTATCGGGTATATACTTTTTGCATATAAAAATAAAAAAATTAGACTAAAAATATTCCCCTACACTGTACTTCCTAAAGATAGTATAAACTTAGATAAAATAATTGAAATTATACATTACAATGATGACTTAGTTATATACGAATATAAAGATATTGAAAATCAATTTTTGATTAAAAAAGCATTAGTTCATAAAATACACCATTTTTTGATAGATGCAGAAGATGAAAATGTAAATAAAAAAGAACTCATTAAATATGCGATCAGAAAAGCTTTTCAGCTAGAAGAGAATGATATAATAGTGAATAAGCAGGGTCACATATTTGTAAAAATTGTTCAAGAAAAAGAGATTATAAAAAATGTAGAAACTAAAATTGCTAAAATGTATAACAATATTGAAGAGGATGAACTTTTAGAATTTGATATAGAATTCTTTTCAGATGAGTTAAATAGAGATTTTTTAGAAAAAATTGCTAAGAAATTTGTACAAAAATATTTGATAGATAAGAAAATGAGTAATGAATCTTATGAAATAAATGCATTTGAGTATATACAAAAAATTATATTTAAAGAGATAAACTCTTTATATGAAGATGATGACGATGAGGAGTTTTTCAAAGGGTTTGCAGGATTTGCATTTAGAAGATATTTTAAAGATATTTATGGACATATAGCCGATTTGATATTAATAGAAGTTGCTCAATCAAATCCTCAAATATCTGAATTTTTACAATACTATTCTCTCAATGCAATTGTGATGGATGGAATGAAATATCGAGTTCCTACTTTAGATGCAGGAAATGGCTTAAAATGGAGTGTAATATCTATGCTATCAATTGCCAGAGTTTATACAAAAACTGAAAAAAATATCAAACTATTAGAAGAAGAGATGATGGAGATTGATGACGAGATAGAGGAGTTGTATATAGAAGATCTCTCTCCAAAAGAGTATCAAACATCGATTGTAAATAAAAGAAAAAATATTGAAGAGATTATGGATGAGGAAAAAAAAGAATTAGAGCAATGTCATGATTCGCTTAAACTTTCTAAAGATCCTAAAGAGAGAAGAATGTTAAATCAAGAGATTATAAATATAAGAATATATCTTGAAGAGTTAGTAGAAGATAAAGCAATCTTAGCAGATGAGATGATTGATCCTCAGATAATAGAACAATATTATGCTTTAGAAGATGAAGTTGAATATATAATGGCAAAATTAAAAAGGGAAAAAAAGATATTAAAGCAAAATGAAGATACTTATATCTCTATAAAACATGCAATTATTAGTGCATTGATATCAAAAAAACAACTAATTTAGATAAAATTCTATTATGAATTTAAAGCAATATATAAAAGCAGTAGAGCAGTTAAATCTCTACTCTTACCACTACTATGTCCTAGACAATCCTATAACTACCGATGAAGTTTACGATAAACTTTATCATGAAGCAGTCTCTTTTGAAGAAAAATATCCAAATGAACTTTTACAAAATTCACCCACGCAAAGAGTTGGAGATTCTATCAGTGAAGGTTTTACTAAAGCCCCTCACCTTTCTCGTATGTGGTCCTTAGAAGATATTTTTGATTCTGATGGCTTAGAAAAATGGCTTATTAAAACTTATAAATTAGATTCCAATATCTCATTTTATTGTGAACCAAAATTTGATGGAGCTAGCTTAAACCTTATTTATGAAAATGGGAGTTTAATCCAAGGTATCACTAGGGGTGATGGTAGTGTTGGTGAACTAATAACGCAAAATGTAAAAACCATTAAGTCTATTCCACTCTGTATAGAACACAAAGAGAGAATTGAAATTCGTGGTGAAGTTGTCATATTTAAAGATGAATTTGAAAAAATCAATGAGCTCAGACTCAAAAATAATGAACCTCTTTTTGCAAATCCAAGAAATGCAGCAGCTGGTAGTCTAAGACAATTAGATTCTAAAATCACAGCTTCAAGAAATTTAGTTTTTTTACCTTATGGTGTTGGAGAAAATCAACTAGAGCATAAACTATTAAGTCAAAAGATGGAATTTATATACTCTTTAGGATTTAGAAAACCACCACAAAGTCAAACATGTAAAACTTTTGAAGATATAGAATCTATCTATAAGATTATGAACCATGATCGTGATAGTTACTCAATGATGCTCGATGGGATGGTGATAAAAGTAGATGAGATTAGTTCTCAAATTGATATGGGATATACTCTAAAAGTGCCACGATTTTCAGTTGCATATAAATTTCCAGCAATTGAGAAAATAACAACTATAAAAGAGATACAACTTCAAGTTGGAAGAACTGGTGCAGTTACACCAGTAGCAATTGTAGAACCTACTGACATTGACGGTGTAGTTGTTGAGAGGGCTACTCTTCATAATTTTGATGAGATAGATAGAAAAGATATTAAAATCAACGACAAAGTGATTATTTTAAGAAGTGGTGATGTGATTCCAAAAATTATCAAAGTTTTAACTCATGAGCGTAATGGAAGTGAAATTGAGGTAAAAAGACCATCCACCTGCCCTATTTGCGATAGTGAACTTTTAGATGAGGGTGTACTTTTAAAATGCCAGAATCTTTCATGTGAAGC
>JAYEKJ010000218.1:5038-22628 GCA_034660975.1 Campylobacterota bacterium | reverse complement strand
TAGTCCCATCTCCAACAAATAAACACTAGTCATTTCACCCTCTCCCTTCTCAAATTAACTGATGTAAGGCTAACTCTTTCTTCAAATACTCACCCGTGTAAGAACCTGTTGTCTCATAATTTTGGGCTAAATCTTCAGGTGTTCCCTCAGCGATGATGAGTCCACCACCTGAACCACCCTCAGGTCCCATATCTATAACCCAGTCAGCATTTTTAATCATATCTAGGTTATGCTCGATGATTAACATACTATTTCCTAACTCTACAAACTGATGCAAAACATTCGTAAGTCTATCAACATCTGCAAAGTGAAGTCCTGTTGTTGGTTCATCTAATATATATAATGTTTTTCCAGTATCTTTACGACTTAACTCTTTACTTAGTTTAATTCTTTGAGCCTCACCACCTGATAATGTCACAGCATTTTGACCTAAAGAGATATAGCCAAGACCTACATCAACTATTGTTTTTAACTTTAGATTAATTTTAGGGATAGGCTCAAAAAATTTAAAAGCTTCATCCACGCTCATAGCAAGAACATCAGCTATATTTTTACCCTTATACAACACCTCTAAAGTTTGTTGATTATATCTTTGACCATTACATGTGTCACAATTCACCATTATATCTGGTAAAAAGTGCATCTCGATTTTTATCTCACCCTCACCTTGACACTTCTCGCATCTACCACCCTTTACATTAAAACTAAATCTTGAAGTTGTATAACCCCTTATGGAAGCCTCTTTAGTTTGGCTAAACAGATTTCTTATCTCATCCATCACACCTGTGTATGTTGCTGGATTAGACCTCGGTGTTCTACCTATAGGGCTTTGATCAAGATAAATCACTTTATCTACATGTTCTAGTCCAGTTATCTCAACACCTGCTACTTTATTTACTTTTCTTGCATGGTTAAGTAACTCTCTTGCAGTTGGGAGTAAAGTTTGAAGCATTAGCGAACTTTTTCCACTTCCACTTACACCTGTGATACAAACAAAGTTATTGAGTGGAATCTTAGCGTTTAGATTCTCTATATTGTTAAGAGTAACATTTTTAATCTCAATATATTTATCTTGTTCTCGTCTATAAAAATACTCTATCTTTTTTCTTCCATACAGATAATCTGCTGTGAGTGTCCTAGCTTTTTTAAGTTTATCAAGTGTTCCACTAAAAACTACATTACCACCAAACTTCCCAGCACCCTCACCTATATCTACAATAAAATCAGCATTCTCGATAGTCTCTTTATCATGCTCAACAACGATTACAGAGTTACCCTTCTCTTGAAGATTTCTAAGTGTTCTGATAAGCTTTAGTGTATCTCTCTCATGAAGCCCAATACTCGGCTCATCTAGTACATACATAACCCCTGTTAAACCACTCCCAATCTGTGAAGCGATTCTAATCCTCTGAGCCTCACCACCACTAATAGTCCTTGCGTCACGACCTAAAGTGATATAGCCAAGACCTACATCATAAAGAAAATATAAACGCTCTCGAATCTCATTTAAAATTGGTTTTGCAACCTGAGTATCTTGCTCATCAAGGTAGGAGAAATTTTCTTTATCTGCAAACCACTCATAAGTTTTACCTATAGGCATCTTTAAAAGTTCTGATATACCTTTATCTGCCACTTTTACAGCTAAAGATTCTACTTTAAGTCTATTACCATCACAAATATTACAAACTTTTTCTGTCATATATTCTGCTAACTCTTTCTCATCTTTTAACATATCGTAAGCGATTCTAATGATTCCAGGGAAGATTCTTTTCACCTCATGTTTTTTCCAAAGAAAAGTCACTTCATCTATATTTCCATGAAGTATCGCTTTTTGTTGATGGGGTTCAAGTTCTGAATAGGGAATCGTTATATCTATACCGTTATGGGCACAGAATCCCTTTAAGAAGGTAAAATAGTAACCCTTGTTAAAACCATAAACAATTTTAACAGCACCCTTCTCTATTGATAAATCACTATCTATTATCTTATCTTGGTCAAGTGCATAACGCAGACCTAAACCATCACACTCAGGACAAGCACCTTTTGGTGAATTAAATGAAAATGAGAGAGGCTCTAGTGGATCAAAACTTATTTTACAATCAAAACAAGCGTTATGCTCAGAATAATGGATAGAGGATTGCTTGATTCCTAACTCTTTATGATTTAAGATATCAATCTCAAGCTCACCATAACTCTCTTTTAGAGATTTTTCAACATCCGCTGCAATTCTCTCTTTGTTCTCAGCCTTTACGACAACTCTATCTATTACAACTTTGATAGTATGTTTTTTAGTCTTACTTAACTCTATCTCATCATCAAGACGAACCATAACACCATCTATCATAGCCCTTACATAACCTTTATGAACTAAAGATTCCAACATATCAGCATAAGAACCTTTTTTCTCGCGAACAAGTGGAGCAAGTAGCACAAGCTTAGCCCCCTCAGGTAATTTAGCAACTTCACCGATAATATCCGAAGCTGACATCTGAGAGATAACTTTTTTACAATTATGACAATGTTGAATCCCAACACGAGCATATAAAAGTCTAAAATAATCATATATCTCTGTAATAGTCCCAACAGTTGAACGAGGATTTTTAGAGGTTGTTTTTTGATCTATGGCGATAGCTGGAGTAAGCCCCTCTATCTTATCTACATCAGGTTTACCAACACGGTCTAAAAACTGACGAGCATAAGATGATAAAGATTCCATATATCTTCTTTGACCCTCAGCATACAGAGTATCAAAAGCCAAAGTAGATTTACCACTTCCACTAAGCCCTGTCATTACTATAAGTTCATTTTTTGGTATCGTTAAATCTATATTTTTTAAATTATTTTCTCTCGCACCCGTTATTATTATTTCATCTTTTTTTTTCATTTAAACCTCTAAAAAAATATTCTTTGTATTAAATATAAAACTACCAGTATGTAAAAACTAACTAATAATCTCTTTTGTAAAACTGCATCTACTTTCTCTTTTAAGTGGATTCCAATATATACTCCCACTAAAGATGCTAAACCAATCATTATACCACTTTTATAATCTATATTTCCTATCATGGAGTGTGAAATAAACCCTGCAACTGATGAAAACACTACAAAAAACAACCCAGCTGATACAGCTTTTTTAAGTGGAACATGCAAGAACCCAACCAATATAGGAACTAAAATAATACTCCCACCTACTCCAATTGTCATACTTATAGCACCTAATGGTACCCCTATCATAAAAAGAACTATTTTACTAATCTCTTTTTGTTCAACTTGCACTTTTGATTTAAAAAACAATCTAACTAATGCAAATATTGCAAAACTTAGAAAAATAATCTCTAGAATAGAATCATCAATAGAGGAAGTCATATAACCGCTGAGTAAAGCACCTATAAATCCACCTATTCCAATTATAACAACCATAGGCACATCTAAAGAGCCTTTTTTATTATTTAAATAACTGCCATAGATAGAACTAAAAATCATCTGAACCACTGATATCCCTATTGCTATTTTTGTCTCATATCCTAAAAGCAAAAGTATAGGTACTAAAATAGTACCACCCCCTATACCAAAGAATCCAGACAGCAAGCCAACAAATAATCCAAGTAAAATCATCTCAATCATCTATTATTAACCATTTATTTTTTATTAATTGTACTAGATTATCACTTTATACTACTTATATATAATTTATCTACACCTTTTTTAATCTTTAATTGATATTTATAAAGTTTATATGAGTATAATAAACTTAAATTAAGGGGTAATAAATGTTAAAAACAATTTCAGAAGCTTTAGAAAATTTTTGTATCCATCAAATTCGTCTTCCATATACAATTTCAGCTGAGATTTCTGATAAAGAATCTTTGATAACTTATATCGACATTGATACTATGGCTGGGGATAAATACAGAGTTTATATCGCTTCTGAAGAGAATTTTATGCAAAGGATTTCAAAAATATTTTTGGAAGAGGATAAAAGTGATTTAGAAACATTAATTGATATGTCTTTAGAAACAACTAATCTAGTTGTAGGAAGTGCTAAGGTGATTGCAGAAGAGGCAGATGAGAATCCTTATGTAATAAACACTCCACATTTCATAAAAGTAGGAATCTTCGATTTAGATTATGATCAAGCAAAACTTCTTAAAATCCAAGATGATGAGATAATTATTGCTATTAAGGGTTTAAATTGAGCAAACGAAGACCTAGTTACGCTCGCAAAGATAGACCTTTTAATGAGGAGGAGGAGCTCGCATGGATGGATTATTCTGGTTTGCTAGATATGGAGGTGGAATTTGTATCTGATTTGGGTGAAACAGAAGCAACTATTGCAGAGATACTTAAATATGACAAAGGTTCTATTATAGATTTAAAAAAACCAGCAGGTGAAAGTGTTGAATCGTATGTCAACGGTCGTATTTTAGGAAAAGGGGAAGTGATGGTATATGAAAAAAATCTTGCTATCCGTATTAATGAGATACTAGATTCCAGTGCTGTTTTATATCACTTTGCTAAAGAGAAATTATGATTAAATTTATACTTATACTTATACTTATACTTCCATTCTCCCTTTTTGCATCAAAAATATTAAGTTATAATATATACGATAGAACTGATAGGGTAGATGTAATGATCACTTTTGACACTCCATATAAAGGTGTAATCAAACAAAGTAGTAGTAAATCCAAAATTATTATAAAGCTTGAAAATGCCAATATAGAATCATCCAAATTAAAAAAATTATCATCTAAATTTCTCCATTCACTTACAATTACTCCTATGTCTGGATTTACACAAATTGTTGCTCGCATACCACTATCAGTTAGATTAAAAGCATCTAAAACATCTGATGGGTATGGTCTTAGACTAAGATTTACAAATAAACCCGATGCAAAAAGCAAAGAGGTTCAAAAAACAGCCACAAACCCTTTGGCATCTCTTCCAACTAAGAAAGATGATGGAAGTTCTCAAAGTTATTTTATTGTTATAGTTGTACTAATTATTGGAATTGGGATACTATTTTACTTACGACAAAAGGTTGTTCCTAAGCAAAAAACAGATAAAGTCAATGCTTGGTCATTTAAAGAAAATGAAACTAGTCAACCTATACCTACTATTGATGAGAATGTAAGTATTCGATTTCAAAAGTCGATAAATGAACAAAATAGTGTAGTTATGCTTGATTTTGGTGAACAAAGTTATTTGATTTTAATGGGTAATAGCAATATTTTACTAGATAAATACACAGATGATAAACCAGCATCCCAAGAGGATTTTGAAACTATTCTTCAAAATAGACATCAAGAGCTAGATGAGTTCTTAAATGTAGAAGATAAAACTAAAGAACCGATCCAAGCTTATAAAGAGAGAGCTGCATCACTTATGTATGAAGGGTAAATAAAATTATTTATCTTTCACAATTTTGAATAAATCTATCTTTTAAAAGCTTTTTAATAGTTTTGATTTCACCCATACTTAATATATAACTATTATCCATCATTTTACTTATGTGAAAAACTTCTGTTACTGTAATTCCATAAGGATCTTTTTTTTCTTTACTGAGGTTATTCTCATCATCAAAAGAGTAAAGATAGAGATTCTTACGAGTAAGTTGTATATAGTAAGTCAGAATAATCTCATCAGAATGTTTCTTCTCTATAGCTACAACTACTCTCTGGTCATCTTTATATTCTTCCTCATTCAAATTAAGCAAATCTTTTGCTTCAGCCATATTTATATAACCAATATAGAATTTATTATAAAGATTTTGATATCTTTGTATCTTGTAGTTCATTAAAAAGTTCATATCTAGTATATACTTATTATGAGATCTTAAGGTTTTTGTTATCCATGACATTGTGTTATAGTATCTAAATGGATGTAGTTTTAAAGTATTTGCTTCAATCATTTTTTGAGAATTAACTATCTCTTTTGGTTTAAGTTCTTTAGAATTTGGATTCATTATATAATCCAATACATTCCTAGCTGAGTACTCTTTAGTGAACCATACCTTACAAAAAGATGGGAACTGTTTTGTTCCAGTAGCACCTTCATTCAAAATAATAAGTGCTTTTACTTCATAATTTGGAAATATAATCTCCAAAAGTGCTTTTTTCTTTCTAAGTCTTTTTCTTAACTTTATAACAGATTTTACAAGTGTCATCTCTACAAAATATAACTCTTTATTTTTAGTAATAATCATAGCATCGAATTCGCTAATCTCTCTACTTTTTGTTCTATAAACAATCTGTTCTTTTTCACTTATAGAGAGTGTGTTTGCAAATGCTTTACGCTTATTTTGATGAAAACCCTTCAGAATGAATTTTTCTATTGCATCATTATTTTCCGCATATCTAAGCAATTTTTCATATATGAAATTTTCAAAAACTTCACCCTCAAAAGATCTATAAGAGCTGAGATAAGCTGGATCATCTTCCTCTATTCCCCTTTTTATTAGGGATAAAAGATGTTTAGTATTATATTCATAATAAAAGAGATTATCTGCAATATCATCATCTTCTAACAATTTGATTGATTTACTTATCTCTAACATATTTTATTTTCTACCTTATGATACTAAACTGTTATTTTTAAAAAAGTTATCTATTATATCTCTATACTCTTGTATATCACTAACATGATTAACTTCATTTCTAAGCTTTGAAGCACCCTCGTACCCTTTAGAATATGTATGGGTATGCTTTCGAAACATAGCAACACCATGTAAACCATAAAACTGAATCATTTTATCAAAGTGTTCCATGATAATTTCATGTTTTAAACTATTGGCAATATCTTTATCACCACTTCTTAATTGATGAAATATCCAGGGGGCACCAACAGCACCACGCCCTATCATAATACCATCGCTGCCAGTATGTTCAAGCACCCATTTTGCTTTATCATAAGAATCGATATCACCATTTGCAATAACTGGTATAGATATAGCTTCTTTAATCTCTTTAATGGCATCATAATCAACAGGAGCAGTAAACTTACCTGCTCTTGTTCTCCCATGCACTGCAATAAAATCAGCTCCACTATCTTCAACCGCTTTTGCAATATCTATGTGATTCTTTTTCTCAAATCCAAGTCTGAT
This sequence comes from Campylobacterota bacterium, assembly GCA_034660975.1. Classification (GTDB taxonomy): domain Bacteria; phylum Campylobacterota; class Campylobacteria; order Campylobacterales; family Sulfurimonadaceae; genus Sulfurimonas. The sequence continues at coordinate 15,526 of JAYEKJ010000218.1, read as the reverse complement.
TTTAACACTTGTCATGTTTTTATTCGATGTGTCCTTAATTGCTCTTATAATATTACTCATCAATGGTAAATCTAAGAGTAATGAACTGCCACTTCCATGACCTACAACTTTTGGAACTGGACATCCACAATTTAAATCTATAATATCTATCCCATCTTGTTCATTTAAAACTTCAATAGCTTGTTTTGTTATATCCACACTAGATGCGGCAATCTGAACAGAATAAGGCGTTTCATTAGGAGATTTTTTCAACATATGAAATGTTTTTTTTGAATTGTGTGCTAATGCATTAGAACTCAACATCTCACTTACAGTCAAATCAGCACCAAATTTTTTTACTACACTTCTAAATGGTAAATCCGTAAATCCTGCAAGTGGGGCCAATACATAAATTGGTTTAGTGAATGAAAGTATATTTGACATCTAATTCCTATACAAAAAGATTAATATTAAAGTGCTTATGGCACTCTTTTAATGCACGATAAGCTTTAAAATTCTGATATTCATCTGGTTCAGTATTTTCTAAAATTTCATCTGCAGGCGTTAATAACTCTAAATCAAATAAAGTATATAAGTAAGCATCTATGACATCTTCATTTTCATCACTTAATGATTCAAACAATTTCATTCTTTGTTCAGGAATCATACTATGTGATAATCTTGAAGAAATATTGATATAATCTTTCACATCGAGAGTAATCTCTTTCATAAAAGAGATTAAAAGATCATTTGATATCTCTAAAGTGTTTTCTTTTGAGTTAACTCTTTCTAATAATATAAATAACGATTCTTTATTGAAAAAAGATTTATATTTTTCTATATTACTAAGAGTTGCTGTTTTTATAAAATCAAAAAACACCTCTTGAGACAACACTTTATCATACTTAGATTGATTAGCTAAAATATCTTCAGCAGTAATATCACCTTGTTTATAACGATTTCTCTCGTTTTGTATAACTAACTGGTTACTTGGTAATAAAGAGTATTGTTTAAGTTCTACAACTTCACCTTTTTTTATATCTTCAATAATTTTTATAACATTATTAATCTTATTATTTGTAGTGCTATTTACTAAATTATGATTTGGAAATAGTGTACTGTTATCAACTAATGAACCCAATAATTGATAACGCTCAGTTTTGTATGAGTGATCTCTCTCTTTTTTACCAAGATAAGCTAATACAATTGCATCAATAATCTTTGAATAATCTTTTTCATATTTACGAAGCTTGAAACCACCAATAATTGAATAAAACAACATATGCACAACACTAGCTATATAAAGGATAACTAAAGGAATTACAACCCATGTAGCTATCGCTAAAGATGGTAAATGGATACCAAAAAAATCCATACTCATACTCTCTTGAGTGATAAATGCAAAAATATACCACCCAACTAAAGCGATTAATACAAATGATGCTACCGAATATCGTTTAATATACATATTTTATTCCTTACTACTTAGATTTCTCTACAATTTCTCTACAATCAATACAGTAGATAGCATGTGGCTTAACTTTTAATCTTTGAAAACCAATCAAATCTTCACACATCTCACATACACCATAATCACCATTAGATATTTTTTCTAAAACAACATCAATTTCATTAAGCTCTTGCTTTTGTTGCTCCACAATAGCAATTTCAATCATTGAATTATTATTAACTGATGCATGATCAGCTTCATCATTTAATTCTAATGAACTTAATTGATCTAGTTCATTATTTACACCTGTAATATTACTCATTATTTGTGTTTTACGACTCTCTAAGATCTCTTTAAAATACTTTAACTCACTTTCTTGCACTTGACTTCCTTAATTAATATATTTATTTATGATATGGATGGTTACTTAAAATTGCAAAACCCCTATAAATTTGCTCCAACAAAACAACTTTTGCAATCTTATGACTCATTGTAATTTTACCTAAGCTTACAACTGCATCACTTTTTTTTAAAAATTGATCTTCAAAACCATAAGCTCCACCTATAAAAAAACTTACGGACATTTTATCGCTTAATAATTTACTAAATTCAAAACTATCTATTTGCTTTCCTTCAGGATGTAAACTTATACAAAAAGTATTCTTTCTATACGGTTCAAAAACCTTACTATATGTTTCTTTGGATGCAATTGGTGATATAGTGTGTGCTTTTGCAACATCCTTAGGAAAAAGTTCTGTTGCCTCTACTTTTGCAAAACGAGAAATCATTTTAGTTAAATCTTTATATAAAGGATCATAAATAGATTTTTCTTTTTTTGCTATTGATACAATATCTATTTTCATTATTCCTCTATTAATCCACTACCAATTACATGATATGTTATACTAGTAAATTTATCTCTTTTATTAACACCACCAATAGCTCCTACTGGATGGATAGATTTAGAAGCTATACTGTCAATTTTATCTCCAAGTACAACAGCTACATTTTTAGTCGTTGTATTCTTATAAGCACCTAAGCCAATATAGTTTAAATCCATGCTATTTGCTTCTAAAACCTCTTTTTCATTATGGGTAGATATACCTAAAATCTTATCAGTTCCAATAACACCTCTTATAATTTTAATTGCTTTAAAAATATCAACATCAATCTCTCTTAAATCATCTTGACCGAGATGAACGCCATCACAAAATGATACAAGTTCATAAACATCATTAACTATTAAAAAACCATCAAATAGTTTTCTGATTTTAATTAATTGTGATTTTATAAATTCTATGTTTTTAGATTTATTTCTATATTGAATAATCTCTGCAGAATTATTTTTAGCTATACTTACATACTCTTCTAAAGAGATTCCTTTAGAATCTAAAAGTTCTTGATCACAAAGAGCATATAATCTCATTAATATTTACTTATCTACATTTAGCAAAGTTAATAAATCTGCTAAGGTTTTTTTCATATCATTTCTGTTTACTATCATATCAACAGAGCCTTTTTCTAAAAGAAACTCTGCTCTTTGAAAGCCATCTGGAAGAGCTGAACCGATAGTTTGCTCAATAACTCTCTGACCAGCAAAACCAATCAGTGCGCCAGGTTCTGCTATAATAATATCACCAAGTGTAGCAAATGATGCACTCACTCCACCCATTGTAGGATCAGTTAAAACAGATATATATGGAAGCTTATTTTTTGCCAGTTTAGCCAATGCAGCAGAAGTTTTACTCATTTGAAGTAGAGAGAATGTACTCTCTTGCATTCTCGCTCCCCCACTAGCACTCATTATCACCAAACCAGATCTATTTTCAATTGCACGATTTACTGCTCTAACAATTTTTTCACCCTCAACTGAACCTAATGAACCACCCATAAATGCAAAATCAAATATAACCAATTCTACGGCTACTCCATTCATTTTACAAGAACCACTTACAACAGATGATTTTCTACCTGTTTTTGCAAATCCAGCTTCTATTCTTTTAATATATGACTTAGAATCAACAAATTTTAAAGGATCAACAGGAGCTAAGCTAGAATCAAACTCTACAAATGTGTCCTCATCTGCTAATAATTCCAATCTTTCTTTAACACCAATACGGATATGATAGCCACATTTTGGACACACATAGTTTTGATTTTCTACCTCTTTATAATACATTAAAGAGTGGCATGATTTACATTTAATCCAATGGGAAGAAGTTTCATTTTGTGTAGTTTTATTAGTTGAGTTTCTAGAAAAAATATTTAAGAGGTTCAAAGAGTATCCTTATATATATAAATAAGGTCAATTATAGCTAATTATTACTTATTTTAAAGAATATTTTGAAAATTTATAGATATAAAAATAGAAAACCCACCCATTTAAAATGGATAAGTTTTAATAAATTAATTTAATAATGCCTTAGCTATACTTCTAGCTGATTCACGACCATCATAAGCAGCAGTTACAACTAAGTCAGCACCCCTAAAACAATCACCACCAGCATAAATTCCAGCAGTTGTAGTTTCATGAGTAAGCTCATCAATTATAATACCACCCCACGAGTTAGTTTCAATTCCATTTTCTGCTAAAAACGGAGAGATTACAGGATCAAAACCTAAAGACATAATTATAACATCAGCATTAATTCTTGTCTCACTCCCTTTAATCTCTTCCATTCTTTGACGACCACTGTCATCTTTAGCACCAAGTGTAGTTCTTACAATCTCAACAGCAATAGCATTACCATCTTCATCTAAAACTACCTCTTTTGGGGATGCGAGGAAAGTAAAGTCAACACCCTCTTCCATCGCATTTTTATACTCTTTTTTAGAACCTGGCATATTTAACTCATCACGACGATAAAGACAAGTTACAGATTTAGCACCCTCTCTTTTTGCAGTTCTAAGACAATCCATAGCCGTATCTCCACCACCAATAACAACTACATTAAGATCTTTAAAATCATATTTTTTGTCATAAGAAGTTTTGAAATTTTTCTTCTGTATAGCAGTTAGGTAATCCATAGCATCATAAACATTAGAAGCCTGTTCTCCTATAAGACCAGCTCTTTTAGCCTTAGTAGCACCAACACCAATAAACATAGAATCATGAGAATTTGCTACATCTTCAAAAGAGATATCTTCACCAACTTTAGTGTTTAAAATAAGTTTTAATCCAGCATCTTCAAGAAGTTTAACTCTTCTTTCAACTATTTTTTTATCTAATTTAAAGTTAGGGATTCCATAGGTTAAAAGTCCACCTGCTCTATCAGCACTTTCATACATCGTTACAGCAATTCCTGAACGGAGAAGATATGTTGCACATGAAAGACCAGCAGGTCCACTTCCAATAATAGCTACTTTCTTATCAGTAGTTATCCCTGGAAAATCTGGCTTGTAACCAGCTTTGAATCCAGCTTCTGTTATATGTGTTTCAACTGAACCAATAGTGATAGCACCATGGCCATCATTTAAAGTACAATCACCCTCACAAAGTTTATCATGAGGACAAACTCTACCCATAACCTCAGGAAAAGGTGATGGCTCATTTGAAAGTTTAAATGCTAACTCTAAATCTTTTTCAGAGATAGATTTTAGCCATTGTGGGATGTAGTTGTGTAATGGACATTTGTTTAAACAAAATGGATCTCCACACTGAATACATCTATCACTTTGAGATGCTGCATCATCACGATCAAAAACATCATATATCTCACCAAAATCTTTAGTTCTCTCTACAACTAACCTTTTAGTTGGTTCTAATCTCTCTGTTGTTAAAAATTCTCTCATAATTAGTCTCCATTCTCAAGGTTAAGAGGTAGTTTAGTTAAGTTTTTAGGTTTTACTAACCAAAAATTTCTAACCTCTACTCTAAAGTTTTCAAGTAAATCTTTTACTTTTTGACTACCAGTTTCAACTAAGTAATCTTTTAATAAGCGTTTTAAATAATGTCTAGCCTCATCACCCTCATCAGTATCAATTCTTACAGCTTCTACTAATTCACGATTAACATTTTCTACAAAAGTATGATCATTATCATATACAAAACTGATTCCACCTGTCATACCAGCACCAAAATTAATACCTGTACGACCTAAAATTATAACAACACCACCTGTCATATACTCACAAGCATTATCTCCACTACCCTCAACGATTGCTAATGCACCAGAATTACGAACAGCAAATCTTTCACCAACACTTCCAGAGATATAAAGTTTACCACCAGTAGCACCATATAAACAAGTGTTACCACCGGCTCCATACTCTTCACCCTCATTATTAGAAGTGATTATGATTTTACCACCATGCATACCTTTACCAATATAATCATTAGCAACACCATCAACATATATAGATACACCTGGGATCAAAAAAGCACCAAGAGCTTGTCCTGCTATACCAGAAAGATTTATTTTAATAGTGTCAGCTTTTAAACCTTTATCACCATAATATTGAGCTATTTCACCAGAGATTAAAGCACCAAAACTTCTATGAGTATTTTTAATTTCTCTATTTATTCTGATTGGGTGTTCAGGATGTTTAATAGCAGCACTAGCCTCTTTTAATACATCTTTTTCAAAACTATTATCATCAAAAGGATGATTAAATTTTTGTTGATGTGTATTTATACCCTTCTCTTCATGTAAAATCGAAGAGAAATCAAACTTTTGAGTAAATTCATCATTCACAACTTTAAGTAGATCAACACGACCCACCATCTCTTCCATAGTTTTATAACCAAGTTCAGCCATTATAGAACGAACATCTTCAGCTAAAAGAGTAAAATAATTTATAACTTGATCAACATGCCCTTTAAAAAATTCTTCACGAAGTTTCTCATTTTGAGTTGCAATACCAACAGAACATTTATTAACATGACAAATTCTAAGCATTTTACAACCAACGATTGTTAAGATACCTGTACCAAAAGCGTAAGATTCTGCACCTAGTAGAGCAGCTTTTACAACATCTAGACCAGATTTTAAACCACCGTCAGCTTGAACTTCAACTAAACCTCTAAGATTATTTGCTTTAAGAGCATTATGAGCTTCACTTAAACCAATCTCCCATGGATTACCTGCAAACTTAATAGATGTAAGTGGAGCAGCACCTGTACCACCATCACCACCAGAGATAATAATTTTATCAGCATATGCTTTAGCCACACCCGCAGCAATTGTACCAACACCAATTGTAGAAACTAACTTAACAGCTACTCTAGCTTTTGGATTTACCTGCTTACAATCAAAAATAAGTTGTGATAGATCTTCAATAGAGTAAATATCATGGTGTGGTGGTGGTGAAATTAGAGTAACACCCGGAACTGTATGACGAAGTTTACCAATCAATGGAGTAACTTTATGCCCTGGAAGTTGACCACCCTCACCCGGTTTTGCACCTTGAGCAACTTTAATCTGAATCTCTTCAGCACTTCTTAAATATGCAGGAGTAACACCAAATCTACCTGATGCAACTTGTTTAATTTTAGAAACTCTCTCAGTTGAAAAACGAGAAGCATCCTCTCCACCTTCACCAGAATTAGACTGACCACCAATTCTATTCATTGCTATTGCAATTGTTTCATGTGCTTCTGGAGAGATTGAACCAAGACTCATCGCAGCTGATGCAAATCTTTTGAAAATCTCCTCTTTAGATTCTACCTCTGAGATATCTATAGATTTTCTATCTGATTTTAGTTCAAAGAAATCACGGATAAATTTAAGACCACGCTTATTTACTAAACCTTTTAATCTATCAAAATCCTCTTTTTTTCCACTCTCTGCAACAGCATGAATAGCATGAATAACCCCAGGACCAAAATCGTGATGCTCTTGACCATGATAGAATTTATAATAACCACCAATATTTAATGGAAAAATTTTGTTGAATCCATCTTCTCTAAATGCTGATTTATGATTAGTTGTAACTCTCTCATCTATATCATTATAATCTAAACCACCAATAGCACAATGAGAAACTTCAAAACACTCTTTAACAATCTCTTTGCTTAATCCTAAGACATCAAAAAGACCAGAGTTACGGTATGAAGCTATTGTTGCGATTCCCATTTTTGACATAATTTTAAGAAGACCACCGTTTAAAGCTGTATGAACAGACTTAAGAGCCTCTTCGCATCTCATTTTCATAACATTAGATTTTTCTAATTGATCTACAACTGTTGCAAAAAGTAAGTTAGGATAAATTGCACTTGCACCATAACCTATAAGTACAGCAGCACTATGAGAATCTACAACTTCACCTGTTGAAGCTATTATAGAAACAAGATGACGCACTTTTGCTTTTAAAAGAGCTATGTTTAAACGACCAACAACCATCGCCATAGGCATAACTTTATTGATAATACTAAACTCTTTATCCTCTAAAATTACAATTCTAGTACCTTCATTTTTTACAGAATCTACAACAGTTTCAACTAAACTATCTAAACTATTTTGTAGATCTCCAGTATAAGCAGTTGAGAATGTAGTATTATGATAAAAAGCTTGATAGCGAGGTGAGTTTTTATCTCCAAATGATTTAAGAACATCTAATTTTTCACGAGTAACAATTGGTGAAATAGATTTAAGACGATGTGCATGAGTTGGAATCTCATCAAGAATATTATGCACTTCACCAAAACCTGTATTTAAACTCATAACAACTTTTTCACGAATTGGGTCAATTGGTGGGTTTGTTACTTGAGCAAATTTTTGTTTAAAGAAATCAGTAAATGCTCTTTGCTTATCTGAAAATGCCGCTAGTGGAGTATCATCACCCATAGAACCAACAGCTTCTTTACCATCTATCATCATTGGCTCAATTACTTGCTCTACAACCTCTTGAGTAATATTATAGAATCTTTGTCTTTTTACAAAATTTTCTGACTCAAATTCACATTGAGTAGTATATTGCTCCTCAACATGCTCCTGAAGATAAACCATATGTTCATTTAACCATTTCATATATGGATTTGAGCTTTTTAAATAATCGTTAATCTGTTCATTTTTAAGAACTTTACCAAATTTAAGGTCAAGTCCTAACATCTCACCTGATTGAAGACGACCTCTCTCTTTAATATCTGCTTCATCTATATCTACAACACCATATTCACTAGCGATTAATAAGTTGTCATCATTAGTTATGATATATTTTGATGGACGAAGACCATTTCTATCAAGTACACAACCGATATAACGGCCATCAGTTACAGAAAATGCTGCTGGACCATCCCACGCTTCAAACACAGTTGAGTGATACTCATAAAATGCACGAAGTTCAGGATCCATATGGGGAGCATTTTGCCAAGCTGATGGGATAACAGCTCTTGCAGCTTTGAAGAAATCCATACCATTAACGATAAGAAATTCAAAAAAGTTATCAGCAGAAGCAGAATCTGAAGAGTTAAGTTGAAGAATTGGTAAAATTCTATTAATCTCATCATCTGTAAATACTTCAGACTTGATAGATTCTGATTTAATCTCTACATTTATACGGTTACCCTCAACAGAGTTAATCTCACCATTATGAGCAACTGCACGGAAAGGTTGTGCTAATCTCCACTCAGGAAGTGTATTTGTTGAGAATCTTTGATGGAAAAGTGAAAAAGATATTTTAAATGTTTCATCTTGAAAATCTTTATAAAACTCTTTAATATGAGTAGGCATAACAAGCCCTTTATATGAAAGAACCTTTGAACTCATAGATGCAATATAGAAATCTCTATCATCTATTAACTTATGCTCTGCCTCTTTACGAGAAAGATATAAGAGTGCATCAAATCTATTTGTAGCCATAATAGAGTTTGGAGTTATGATAAGCTGAATAATATTAGGTAATGAAGCGATTGCTTGATCACCTAAAGCATTAATATCAACTGGCACATCACGAGTTAAAACTATTTTTAAATCATTATTTGCACAAATCTCTTTTATAGATTCTAAATGTTCTCTATTTTTTGTAAAAACAGATGCTACTGCAAACTGAGTTGGTAATTCAACACCATTTTCTGATGCTTCCTTTCTAATAAACTCCTCAGGCATAGAGAGTAGTAATCCACTTCCATCACCAGTTTTTCCATCAGCTGCAACTGCCCCACGATGCATCATTCTCTCTAATGCAGTAACCGCATCATCTAAAACTTTGCGAGATGCCTTATTTTTGATATTGGCAACAAGACCAAAACCACAGTTATCTTTAAATGATCTTAATAAATCATGATGTTCAACCATTTTAACTCCTAAAATTAGTAAATTTAGCAAAAAATTTATATCAATTTAATCTCTTTTTAAAGAGACTTAGTCTATTTAGACAAAGTATCTACATTGTACAATTTAAAGGTTTAAGAAAGTATAATTCTAAGAAGATTTGTAGAACAAATTTTAATTTTGTGTATAAAAGAAGCAATTTCATGCAAGGTTACATTATCAATCTTAACAAGGTTAAGGAAGAAGACTTAATAGTTACAATCATATCTAAGGAAAGCTTAGATACGCTTTATAGGTTCTATGGAGCAAGACATGGTACTATAAATATTGGATTTAAAATAGATTATGAAAAAGAGCAATCGGCAAAATCAACAATATCAAGATTAAAAGATGTGATTCATATTGGTTTTAAGTGGATTAATGATTATAAACTTCTTCGAGTTTGGCAAGATTTTCTAGGACTATTTTACAAACATTTAAAAGATGCAGAGGAGTTAGGTGATTTTTATTTTCAACTAATCGATAATGCTTCAAAAGAGTGGGATAAGCAAAATCCAAAAAGAGTAGCGATTGAATCTTATGTAAAATTACTAGAGCATGAGGGGAGACTTCACACCGAAACAATCTGTTTTTTATGTTCTAGACACATAAATGATGATATATCTTTAATTCGAGCATTTTTGCCAACCCATACAAAATGTTCTCACACACTTAGTATAAATCAAGAGGCGTTAAAAGAGCTTTATGTAAATAAATCGACAATGTTTATGAACGACAAAGAGGTTGAGAGACTTTGGAATATTTTACTCGAGGGACTGTAAGTTCTTAGTCAAAAAACCAAGTTTCAGC
>JAYEKJ010000218.1:0-4938 GCA_034660975.1 Campylobacterota bacterium | reverse complement strand
CCACCAAAGCGATAAGTGTACTTTTTCTCACCAAATTCTCCACTATCTCTTACATCTGCACGATAAGGCATAGCTAATGTATCTGGCATATGTGCCTCAGCAGATGTATCCAATATTGCTACACTCATGCCATTATCAAATATATCTAAAACACTACTAACTAAAACACCTGTTTCCCATCCAACTGCTTCACCCGGTTCTAAATATACTTCAACATCATATTTTTCTCTAAAATTTTTTATAATTCTAATCAGTTTTTCTACATCATAACCTTTTTTAGTTATATGATGTCCACCACCAAAATTAATATATTTTATATTCTTAAAATAGTTAGAAAAGTTTTTTTCAAAAGATTCTAAAACCTCTTGGAGTGCATCAACATTTTGCTCACAAAGTGCATGAAAATTTAAACCATCTATAAACTCTAAAGTTTTTTCATTAAAATTTTCTAAAGTTATACCCAAACGACTATAAATTCCACAGGGGTTGTAGATATCTTTTGGTGATGATGAAACTTCAGGATTTATTCTAAGTGAAAGTTCAATACTAGGATTAATCTCTTTTACAATATTTTTATATTTAAAAAGTTGACTTGGGGAGTTAAAAACTATATGATCTGAGATTTTAGCTATCTCTTTTATATCTTCCTCTTTATAAGCTGGTGAATATGTATGTACCTCACCATTAAAAGTTTCTTTCGCTAATTTTGCTTCATGCAATCCACTAGCAGTACACCCTTTTAAATATTTTGATACTAAATCAAAAGTACTCCACATAGCAAAACCTTTTAAAGCTAAGATAATCTTTGCTCCACTCTGGTTTTGAACATATTCAAGTAGTTTTAGGTTCTTCTCTAAAAGTTCTTCCTCACAAATATAAGATGGTGTTTTGATAGTAGAAAAATCTTTCATATTATTTACTTTCTTGTCTCTCTTTTAGTTTATCTACATACGATTTTTTTATTTTAATAGCCACCTCTATAAAAGGTTCAACCTCTAAATCCATCTCTTTTAAAAGTTTAACTGCTTTTAAAACAGACTGTTTAGTTAAAAGCTCTTTTACATTAACAGCTGTTTTTATAATATTGATAACTTTTACATAGGTTTCTATATCTTTATCTATATTTTCCGTTTTATCCAGAGATTCTAATATTTGGGAATATAGTGGATCCAAGTTCCAATGCTCAAACAACAAAGCAGTTAGCTTGTATGATGTTGTACCAATTAAGCTATCTTCATATTTTTCAATATTATCACACTTTACTAACCCTACTTGAAAATCTTTCTCATAACTACTACTTGTTATCTCTTGAGCTAAGATTAATTTTCCAGATTCCATAATTAAGGCTAAGGATGATAAAAACTGTGCATCTTTAAAGTTAATTTTGGAATACCATTGAGAAACCATTGAAGTTTGAATATGACACATATCATTAAATTTCTCATTGCTAACTCTATAGACGCCCGTATTTGCTTTAATATTTTCATCAATAGCATAATTTATAATTAATGAATTTATCTGCAACATACCTAGTAAAGTTACAGCCTGTCGTATAGAGGATATTTTACGAGAAAAGCCATATAAAGAGGAGTTTGTAATTTTTAAAATATTTGCTGCTAATAGTGCATCAGATTCAATGAGTAATACAAGTTCTCCCACATCTATATCATCCCTATCCTCATTGAATAATCTCCGTATTTTTATTATTGCATCTGAGAGAGGTGGTAGAGATTCTATATTTTTGACAATTGATTCAAAATTCATCTATCTTCCATTTTTCAAATATAAAAAATACATTTTAACTATCTAACTCTTTTATTTGCCAAGGAAGACCTTGTTTATTTAACTCATCCATAAAATCATCAGGGTCAAACTGTTCCATATTATAAACACCCTTAGCACTCCATTTACCCTCTAACATAAGTTTTGCACCTATCATCGCTGGAACACCTGTTGTGTAAGATACTGCTTGTGAGTTTACCTCTGCAAAACATTTTTCATGATCACTTACTTGATAGATATAAATTTTTCTTTTTTTACCATCTTTGATACCCTCTGCTACGATACCAATATTAGTCTTCCCTTTAGTTCTACAACCTAAAGTTGATGGATCAGGAAGAAGTGTTGCTAAAAATTCCATAGGAACAATTTTCATCCCATTATGTTCAACCTCTTTAATTCCTAACATCCCAACATTTTCTAAACACTTCATGTGAGTTAAATAACTCTCACCAAAAGTCATGAAAAATCTAATCCTTTTTAAACCTTTGATATGCTTCACTAAAGATTCCATCTCTTCATGATAAAGCAAGTAAGAATCTTTCTCACCAACTTCTGGATAATCCCAAACCATTTTTATCTCCATAGGTTTAGTCTCTATCCACTCACCATTTTCCCAATATCTTCCATTTGAAGAAACTTCACGAAGGTTTATCTCAGGGTTAAAGTTCGTTGCAAAGGGATAGCCATGATCACCAGCATTACAGTCTAATATATCTATCGTATGAATCTCATCAAAATAGTGTTTTTGAGCATAAGCACAAAATACATTTGTAACTCCAGGATCAAATCCACTTCCAAGAAGCCCCATAATTTCGGCTTCTTTAAATTTATCATCTCTTTCCCATTGAAGTTTATACTCAAATTTTGCCTCATCTGGATGTTCATAGTTCGCAGTATCAAGATACGGTGTTTTAGTTGCTATACAAGCATCCATAATTGTCAAATCCTGATAAGGCAATGCTACATTTATCACAATATCTGCTCTTACTGATTCTATAAGTTTAATCAGTTCATCTGTATTATCAGCATCAATAGCTCTCACTTCTATATCTGCCTCTTTTAACTCATCTTTAATATTTTGACATTTAGTTATAGTTCTACTAGCTAAAATTATCTTACCAAATACTTCAGCATTTTGAACACATTTATGTACAACTACACGACTTACCCCACCAGCACCAATTATTAAAGTTGTTTTCATTAAAAAGCCCTATCCATATAATAATATTATTTTAATTTTTCATTCTACCATAACTTATATCAATAAACAATTTTTTAGGTAAAATACAATATTGAAATTATAAGGTGAATCTCAAAATGAAATTAATATACTTACTTATTTTTACATTACTTTTTAGTGGCTGTAATTTACTAGAATCTCAAGATGATAAAGATAAAAAAATTGCAAGTCAGAAAATGGCTTTTGAAAAAAAAGTTGAAGAAACAAAAGAGATTCAACTAAAAAAACTCTCTGCACAAACTCAAAAAGAGTTGGCTATTTTAGATTCTAAAAAAGAGTTAGCAACGATACAAAAAGAGAAAGAGCTAGAAAAAATTCGCCTACAAACAGAGTTAGAAAAACAAAAAATTGTTTTAGATATGGAGAAAGAACAAGCTATTTTTGAACAAAAAATGTTACAAAAAGAGCAGTTAAATAATATGGAATTAAAACGCTATCTTATGTTAGTTTTTGGACTATTTATTGTTGTTGGTAGTTTTTTTATTTTTTACTATTTCAAAAAAAGAAGAGAGGACAAACTTCGAGCTTACAATGATAATTTACAAAAATATTTTAATCAAAAAGAGAATGAAGCTCGTGTTAAAATTGCCCAAAAGATGCTTGATACCATCGCATCAGGGAAACTTGACAAAATGCAAGAGAATCAACTCATAAATGCTTTTAGTGGCGAAGCAAATAATGGCTATCAACAACAACTAATTGAAGATAAAAATGATGATATTGATATTACTACTGATATTGAGCTAGTTGAAAAACCTAATAAATAAAATTTTAATTACCAAGCTTTAAATTTTAATAGCTTTAAATTTTAATAGCTTTTAGCAATAATTTTAGTATAATATACTTAATATTTTATTGGAGATTTTTATGATAACTAAACGTGTAAATACACTATCTGAATCAATTACAATCGCTATAACTACTTTAGCACAAGAATTAAAAGCTGAGGGGAAAGATATTCTTAGCTTTTCTGCTGGTGAGCCTGACTTTGGAACACCTCAAATTATTAAAGATGCGGCAATTGCAGCAATCAATAGTGACATCACAAAATATACAGCTGTTGATGGTGTTTTACCATTAAGAGAGGCTATTGCTAATAAATTAAAAAGAGATAATGGTTTAACTTATGCCCCTAACCAAATTATAGCTAATAATGGTGCTAAGCACTCTCTTTTTAATCTTTTTTCTGCTGTTATTGAAGATGGTACTGAAGTTATTATCCCTGCTCCTTATTGGGTTACTTACCCTGAACTTGTAAAATACTGTGGTGGTAAAGTTGTAGAGATTGAAACACATGATACAGAGGGTTTTAAAATCACTCCAGAGCAATTAAAAGATGCTATAACAGACAAAACAAGAATGTTAATTTTAACAACTCCATCAAATCCTACTGGGTCTATCTATACGAAAGAGGAGTTAACTGCTCTTGGTAAAGTTTTAGAGGGAACTGACATTATCGTTGCTTCTGATGAGATGTATGAAAAACTTACTTATGAGGGTGAATTTACTTCATGTGCTGCTGTTAGTGAAGATATGTTCAAAAGAACAGTAACTATTAACGGTCTTTCAAAATCAGTTGCAATGACTGGTTGGAGATTTGGTTATATGGCTGCGCATGATACTGCTCTTATCAAAGCTACTAAAAAGCTTCAGTCTCAAAGTACATCAAACATCAATTCTATCACTCAAATGGCAGCAATCGCTGGTCTAGATGGTTCTGCTGATTCTGATATTGCAATGATGAAAGAAGCATTTATTGAGCGTAGAGATGAAGCTGTAAAACTTATGAATGAGATTGATGGACTGAGTGTTCTTAAACCTGATGGTGCATTTTATCTATTTGTAAATATCAAAAAGGTAAGTTCTGATTCTCTTTCATTTGCTAAAGAGTTATTAGATAAAAAACTTGTAGCAGT
>JAYEKJ010000217.1:0-5576 GCA_034660975.1 Campylobacterota bacterium | reverse complement strand
ATACCTGTTTTTGAGACATATCTCAACAATAATCAGCATGTGATGATTAAAGCTCCTAGAAGATTTGGTAAGACATCTTTGGTTAAGCATGTGATAGAAAATCAAAAAAAATACACACATATATATATTGATATTAGAAGAGCAGATACACTCAAAACATTATCTAACCAGATATTAGACTCAGCTTATTCTTTTGTTGGGGTAGATAATCTCTTAAGCAAAGCAAAAAAATCACTTTTAACCCTCTCTAAGACACTAAAAACAATAAAGATTGGTAGTATTGCTGATTTAACATTAGAACATATCGAAAGTGATACTAATGAAAATGAATTATTTTTACACTCATTAGATGTAGTTCAAGAGGTAGCAAATAAAAAGAAGATTAACATTAAGTTTATTTTTGATGAGTTTCAAGATATTACTAACATAGCAGATAAAGATATTTTAGAGAAATTAAGATCAGTCGCTCAACATCACGAAGATATTACATATATTTTTTTAGGAAGTATTGAAAGTATGATGAGTGATATATTTGAAAGTAAAGCTTCTCCATTTTTTCATTTTGCAAGAGTAATGCCTCTAAATGGGCTAGATATAGATGAGTTAAGTAATTATGTTTTTTCGGAGTTTACAAATAGAAAGTTTAAATTTGATAATGAAGCAATTCTTTTGATATTGAATTTTTTACAAGGACACCCAGATTATTCAATGCAAGTACTTCAATCTATCTTTTATAGAACTATTTTAGATAAAAAAGATATTGATTTAGATTTGTGTGTTGAAGTTTTAAAGGAAGTTATATTAGAGAACAGAGCATATCTTGATGAACTTATCCAAAAAGCTAAAAGTAAAAAACATCTGTATAAACTTTTAAAAGCAATAGCAAATAACCATACAGTAGATATACCATCTAAAACTCTTTATAATTCTCATATAGTTCTTGAAGATATGGGCTTAATAAGAAATATAAGCAGAGGTAAATATGAATTAGTAGATGTATTTTTAAATGTATTGCTACAACAAAACAGTAAAAATATACTTCTTGATAGTTCAAATTTAGAATTATCTTTAACTTAAAAAAAGAGAGCAAAATGAAAAAAACAATAAGAAAAAGCTATGTTCGTATTAAGGGTTGATAACTCAAATTTCTATCAATCTTTTCATTTAATTCCCTCTTAGAACATAATATTAAAATATGCATAAGGTCCATACCAAATATCATATCTTGTCATCTCCATAGTTAATTCATTTGCTTCTATTGTATCTTCACTATCATCACTTTGACCAGCTCCTGTGTAGCTTCCTCTTGCTTTGAACCCTAAATCTATCGAATACCCTAAACCTTTTGCAAGCTTGAAACGCTGTTGCCATAGGTAACCAAACTGTACCTCAAGGTCAAGTACAAAAGATAAATCACTATTTACTATTTTTTTATTAGATAGATACTTGATTTTTTTCTCAAAACTATCTGACATCTCATAAATACTTACACCAAATCCAGCTAAACTTTGGAAGTAAAACTTACTAAGATCTGTTTCATATCTTTTTGCATAGGCAGCTGTATCTATCCCTGCAATTAACTCAATATTTGTTATGCCAAAATTATTATCTAAACCATAATACTCTATATTTTTACCACTTCCTGAGAAACCAACTGTTGATGGTGTTTCAAAGTTTGTGTATTCGATACCACCATATACCCCTCTTTCTTGCATTAGGAGTAAAGAGATTTTTTCTATGGTACTTTTGAACTCTTTTTTTTCACCATCTGCTGTTATGGATGTAGCACCATTGTTTTTATCTATAAATGTTGTAATTCCATTGATATTTGAAGTGGTATAAGCTAATCTAAGAACGCTAGATTCAGAGATAAGTCCATTGAAATCAACAAAAAGGTTTAATGCATCGCTAACATCTTTTGTAAGTCCACCAACCTCTTGGGCTTCACTTTTCATATAGCTAACAGCTAGTTGAGTATCAGCAACTCTACCTTGAAAATATAGTTTTTTATAGAAACTGTTGGATATATCATATCTACTTGAGGCATAATCAACATCATCTTTATCAACCTTAGTATTTGCATCCCAAAGTAGATACTCTAAACCAGTTCCCACCATAAACGAAAGGATAGATTCATCTTCAAAACCATCTCTCTTTGGGGTATTTTCATCAATAGTTGCATATTGCTCTTTTGTAATTGAAAAAGAGACTCTTTTATCTGTTGATGAATTGCTTGCATTTATAATTAACTCTTTATCTTTTAAATATATCTCAGGATCAAACCCAATGTTATGTTTTTCATAATTATATATCCAACCAGATTCTGATACATTTTTAGAAAAATCTACATGGGAACCCATTAAACCTTTATTGTATATATTTATAAGATTGTAAGCTACTAGATATATGTCGTTTTTATTTTGAGGATAAATTGATAGAATACCATTTTTATCACTATGTTGGGCTAGTGTTATATTTGAGTTAATCCATCTATCAAAATTAGAAACATAGATAGTTCTTGAGAATTTTTCTATCCCTGCGATAGTTATATCACCTTGTGGATTATTTGAAATATTTACAGATTCAAAATCTTTACTATCTAGTTGTTTTATACCATCTTTATAAACTCCTAATGAGTTTACTTGAATTAATTTACCATCAACTGTTAAAGCATTTGCTGAACTATCTACTATATTAGGAATATTGTATTCCCTTAGTTTATTATCAACTATATGGTTTTTAGTTTGACGGTTCTTTTTTGAACCATAAGTGTGTGCAAACATTAGGTAAGATTTTGAATCATATCTATTTCTAGCAATAGCTAAGACACTATCATTTGTTGAATATGAGCGAACAATAGCACCTTTTGCATTTTTTAAAACATTGTAACAACAGTTTTTTTTACAATCTTTATAACATTTTGTATCTACATATAGGTCAGGCATCCCTAGTGAATTAAAATAGGTATCTTTACTTATGGAGGTACTACGAAGCTCAGAGATACAATACTCCCCATTCTCAATATCTAACTTTGCACTAAATGCAAATGTAAAAAGTAAAGATATAAATAATAATAATTTTAAAAACATATATTTTCCTAATAGACTTTGCATAAATAGCTTATACAAGAGGTCTAATAAATTTGTAAAATACTATCTAATAGACACATCCAAAAGACTTAAAAAATGAAAATGGAGGTGATGAAGTCTAAAACTATGCTATGATTTTATCATGCATTAGGTGGGTCGCTTTTCGTTATTTTCAAGATATAAGTGATATTAAACAATTTAAAGGTTGACCGGACTTTTGTCCCATTAATGGATTGTGAACCAATTCTAGGCAATATTTTTTTTAGGTAGTTGTATCAGACACTCAAGTGGTAGATGTAAACCAGTCGCAATATTTGTTATCATACTAAGAGATAAACCTATCTTTCTATTTAACACCTCTGATACTTTACTTTTATTGCCTATATATGGGATAAGGTCTTTTTGTTTAAGATGCATTTGTTCCATTCTGACCTTTATTGCTTCAATAGGGTCTGGTTCAGAGATAGCCCACTCTTTTTCTTCATATTTTTCAATAAGCATTGCTAGTATTTCTAGCTCATCACTCTCTGGAGCTCCTAACTCTGGATTTAATTCCATGAGCTCATCAACTCTCTCTAGTGCTTTATCATAATCTTTTTCATTTTTAATTGGCTTGAGTAGCATTTTATATCTCCTTTGCATTGATTTTATCATATTGAGAATGAGTACCAACAAATTTAACTCTTACAATTTTTCGAGGATAGTCAATATGTACTATCAATCTATAATCGTTTCCTTTAATATTAAAGATCACTCTGTTGTCTGATAAAAAAGAAGCTGATGAGTAAATATTTTTAATATCAGCTGGAGTATTCCAAGTAGATTTCCTAACATCACTGTGCCAAACTTCTAAAGAGGATTTTGCTTGGGGATGTTGTTCATAAAATTTCACTAGCGTTCTTTTACTGATTACATTCATATTTGAAGTATAGAATTTATTCCCTTTAAAGGAACTTATTTGCTATTACTAGTTTTTAAGGTTTAAATCCATAATTCCTCTCAATGGCAACATTCTTTAAAGTTAGCTTGACTATCTATTGTGAAACAAGAAGTTTCCGAACTTAAGGAAAAAATGAAAGTTTCAATGAACTCTATCTATCAAACAGCAATAATTGAATATGTTGAAATAAAGAAAAGAGAACAAGTACAAGAGGAAGCGTTAGAGATGATTTCAGAATATGAAACAATCCAGAGATAGTTGAATTGGGCGATATTATACTTTAAAACTTCGTAATTAATTTAGTTATGTGAGATATGGTCTTTATCCGATTAATATAGGTTTTGTTTTTATTTACAGGATAAAAATATATTAACAAGTCGCTTTCAAGTACTTTTACCATAATCCAAGAGGAGACAGGTGGACAATTTGTAAATCTATTGAAAATATTATTGTAAAATCGCAATAATCGATACAGAAAAGGCATCTTTATATAAAAATTCACCAAAAAGTACTATTTTACCCCCTACCTAAAAGTAAAAAGTACTATTTTACCCCCAAACGGTTGCAAATCCACATTATTCCTTTTTTCCGGAAAGCACATTTAAATTTATATACCTATGATTCTATGTCGCCTATATCTCAAAAATAAGCCCATAAAATTATTTGCGTAAGGCATTATCATTCATAAAGCCTTTTGAGCCGTCTATGGCAATTAAAACGATTTTTGTCACAAAGTAGAGTTATATAACTATACAATAGTATAATTATATAGCGTTCAAATAAGAAGGATATAATGAATAAAAGTTCAGATAATGATCTAATTGCAGTTTTAAAACAGCATACTGTTTAATCATATGGATTTGCAATAAATCTACTTTTCAATATCTTTTGTTTGTCCTGACTTTATATATTGTATCTATTTTAGCTCTAAGAATCTCTTATAAGCGAAATATAGAAGTTGTTATTTTTTCAAAGTATATACTTAAGTAATTTTAAAGCTTCATGTCCGATTTGGTACCTTTATGCATACTAACTTTTCTTCTATCAATCAAAAACAGCTAATTATTTTTATTTTTGATTATATCTTGAAGCTCAGAAAGTTTTGTGATAGTTTTTATATCTAAATTATGTCTTTTACAAAAAATACCTATTTTTACAACTTCTAAAAGATTTGGGGATCTACTTTTCCAACCTTTAATGGTTTGCTCACTTTTTTCTAAATAATCTGCAATTTGTTTATATGTTACTTTTTCTTCCATGGGGTATTATATTGATTTATGCTTATTTAATATTTATAGTATAAAAAGTATGCATAGAGATACTATTTTAATTAGTATTTAAGTTATTATATATAATACTATATTTATAAAAAGTATTATTATGAGTACTTTATATAATTAACAACTAAAAGGAAATAGAGTGGGTAAAATTCAAAATTTAGATGTAAGTCTTCAAGACTTAGTTGCAAAAGTAAATAGAGGTGAATATCATATTCCAAAATTTCAACGAGATTTTGTGTGGAAATCAGGAGATATAGAGAGCTTAGG
>JAYEKJ010000216.1:0-5622 GCA_034660975.1 Campylobacterota bacterium | reverse complement strand
TGAAAATACATATAGATATAGATTGTTTTTTTGCTTCTGCTGCTAGGATAAAAGATTCTTCACTTCAAAATAAAGCAATTGCTATTGGTGGGAGAAGTGACACTAAGATATTTAATAAAGAAGCAAAGAATCAAACTGTAAATTTTAAAAATACAGGTTCATTTGTTCCAACTTTTTATAAAGCTTATGAGGAGAGTGATGATGATATTGATGCTTTTAAAGATGAAGATGGTCGTATAAGAGGAATACTTACAACTTCAAGTTATGAAGCAAGAGCTTATGGGATAAAAACTGCTATGAGTATAAAAGAGGCTTTAGAACTTTGTCCCCACTTGATTATTAAAGCACCAAATATGTCACTATATCAAGAGTTATCACATCAACTTCATGAGTTTTTATGTTCAAAAATTCCACTTGTGGAACAAGCGAGTATTGATGAATTTTATGGAGATTTAAGTGGATGGATAGAGGATGAAGATGTTGAACAATTTATAGATAATTTGAGACATGAGATTAAAAAAGTTATAAAACTACCAGTCTCAATAGGAGCTTCTGATAGTAGATATATAGCTAAACTAGCAACAACTTTTGCAAAACCTTTTGGCTGTAAAACAATCTACAAATACCAAATTGATCAGTTTATAAATCCAATACCCATAGAATCTTTTGCTGGAATCGGTAAAAGTATGAAAACAAAACTAAAGTCTGTTCATATCCATACACTTGGTGATTTAAAAAGAAGAAGAGGAACAGTTGAATCTTGGGGACCTTATGCAAAAGAGTTATATAAAAGAGTTAGTGGATTAACAGATGCTCCAATTATAACAACAAGAAAAAGAAAGTCTATTGGAATCTCAAGAACATTTGACCCTCTTTTTGATAGAGTTGAATTAAAAAGAAGAGTTCATGTATTGGCTCGTCATCTTAGTTTTGCTATCTTAAAACTTGATGTTATCCCAACCGTTTTTCATCTTAGCATCGCTTATGAGATGAACCAAAAATCTCATAAAAATATAAGCCTTTGTGAAATATTTACAGAAAAAAAATTTAATACCCTGTGTTTGAGTATGTTTAATGAAGCAGATTCTCAAAGAAGACTTCATATTATACGACTCAGTATAAATTGTTCTAGTTTTACAAGGGATTCTAAAAAAGAGTTGTCACTTATTGGATTCAATGATGAACAAAAAATGAGAAAACTTACAGATTCTACACAAGAGTTAAGAGAAAAATATGGGATAGATACATTGAAATGGGGGAGTGAATTATGATAGACTTATATCTATGAAACATAATAAACTATTAGAAAAATTTCGTGAATTTTATTTTAGAAACTATCCAGATGATATGGAACTTCAAATTGAGTACTTTTCTGTTTTTGGTGGTCTTGATACCGATATCGATACTTGCTGTGATATAACAGATCAATTTAAAGAGATTATCTTAAAAAACTTCTCTTCTCTCAATAACATGATAAATGAGATAACCCTTGATAACAAAGAAAACAAAAGGCTACTTCGTGCCTTAGCAATAGGCGATAGGCGAATATTTTCTGCTTTTAATAGAGCTGGTTTTAACAATGGTAACGGGGGAGCTATTGTAAATGAACTTTGCAATCTTGGACTAATTCAGATTGAACGCTCAAGAGAAAAATCTCCTAGAAAAAATAATCCCAATGAGAAACTAAAAAGGGCAGATTCTAGACATAGAATATCTCATAAGATTCTATTTAGTGATCCATTTATTAGGTTTTGGTTTTATTTTATCACTCCCCACATAAAAGAGATCATAGAGGGTGATTTTAAAAATGTTATAAAAGAGTTTAATAAAAAAAGAAATAGTTATACAAGTTTGATTTTTGAGGAGTTATCAGAAATTCTACTAAATTATCACATCAGAGATTCTAATATCATAAGTTCTGGAAGTTATTGGGATGCTAAAATTGAGATTGATATACTTACTATTACTGATAAAGATGAAATATTTGTTGCAGAGTGTAAATGGAAAAATCATAAAGTCAACAAAAGTGAATTACGCAAGATAGAGGAGAAATGCCAAATATTAGATGTAAAACCTACACAGATAGCTCTTTTTTCTAAAAGAGGTTTCTCAAAAGAGTTAAAAAATATGCAAGGTAAAAAATTAGCCCTCTACTCTTGTAAAGAGTTCAAAGCATTAGTTAAGGGCACCTCTAAAAACCCTTAAATCTACCAAGTAATGAGCTTCAACTAACTAACAATACGAAGTGCAGAGTAAGCTTCTTGTAAAAGTTGAAACTTTTGTGTATAGTGCTTAACCATGTGGGGACTCTCTTGAAATACCTTGTCTGGATGGTAAGCTTTTGTAAGTTTTTTGTAACTCTTTTTTAATGTAGCTTGAGAAGCTCCTATTGGACACTCTAAAACTGTATAAAAATCTAAATTTTCATCCTCATTTTCAGATTTACACAGATCCCCAAAACTAAAATTTGCAAAATCAGAATAAAGTTTACTCATAAAACGCCTATCATAATTATATTTAACTTTGTAATGTAAAATATCATGTTTATTTAGTGCTCTTTCTAATCTCGCTTTTGCTTTATAATCTGTAACATCTATAACCAAAGAGATATCCGTACCTTTTTCTACATACACCTCTAGCTGGGAACGAAAATAGTTGATAACCCATGAGTTTGGTTTGTCAAGAGAGATTAAAACTATATTTTTATTATATGCATATAGATTAACCTCTACACTCTCGGGGTCTTCTAGTTTTTCCAACTCTATTTTAATCGGTTGGGCTCCAAATTTCAACATTGATCGTAGGAAAAATTCATGTGGAAACTCATGTTTAGAAGCATGATAAGCACTTAATTGATGCAAAAACTCCTCTCTAATCTCTGTTAGAGTTTCATTTCTAAAAACTAATACAGCTTTTGGTAAAAAAAGCATACCTCTAGCATGATGATTTAAGAAATCCTTCATCCATTTGGCATTTAAGGTTTTAAATCCTGTTGTGATAAGAATAAGATTATTGCGTAAAACAATTTCCATTGATCATACCTATTTTGGATAGTTTTGTTATATAAAGCAATTATAGTTCCATATATTAGAATAAATATTCTATACTAATTGTAATTGCTTTGAGTTTATTTATAGGAAGTTTGAGTATAATTGCACCAATTATTTACAAGGATTCTATTTTGCTCGAAAATATGAATGAAAAATGTGCAGTTGTAGGGATATTTGGTCATGAGGAAGCTTCAAAATTAGCTTATTTTTCTCTTCATGCTCTTCAACATCGTGGTCAAGAAGCAGCAGGGATTAGCTCCTCTGATGGTAATAAACTTCATACTATTAAAAATCGTGGTTTAGTTATGCGTGTTTTTAATGAGAAAAAACTTGAAACGCTAAGTGGTTCTAGTGCTATTGGTCACACTCGTTACTCAACAGCTGGGGATGATTCTATACTAGATGCCCAACCGGTATTTGCTAGATATGATTTAGGTGAGATGGCAATTGTTCACAATGGTAATCTTACTAATGCTGAAGAGGTAAGAGCTAAGCTAATAAAAAAAGGTGCGATTTTTCAAACTTTTATGGATACTGAAAATCTTATCCACCTTATTGCTAAAAGTGAACAAGATAAACTTCTTGATAGAATCATAGATGCAGTGCAAAGAATTGAGGGAGCATTCTCACTTGTATTTTTAAGTAGAACAAAAATGTTTGCTATGAGAGATCGTCACGGTTTTAGACCCTTAAGTCTTGGTCGTCTTCCAAATGGTGGTTATATAGTAGCATCTGAAACTTGTGCATTTGATTTAGTTGGTGCTGAGTTTATTCGTGATGTTGAACCAGGAGAACTTCTAATATTTGAAGAGGGTAAAGCACCTCAAAGTATTAAAGTTTTTGAGCCAACACCTAAACATTGTATATTTGAGTATGTTTATTTTGCTCGTCCAGATTCATCAGTATTTGGTCAATCAGTTTATCAAACAAGAAAAAACATGGGTAAAGAGTTAGCTAAAATCAACCCTGTTGAAGCTGATATAGTTATACCTGTTCCAGATGGTGGTGTTCCATCAGCTATTGGTTACTCTCAAGAGAGTGGTATCCCTTATGAGATGGGTATTATGAGAAACCATTACATTGGTCGTACATTTATTGAACCAACTCAAGAGATGAGAGACTTAAAAGTTAAAATGAAGCTATCACCTATGACAGATATTATCAAAGGTAAAAAAGTTATTGTTGTTGATGATTCTATCGTTCGTGGTACAACTTCAAGAAGAATTATTAGAATGTTAAAAGAGGCAGGTGCAAGTGAAGTTCATATGAGAGTTTCATCTCCACCAACAACAGATCCATGTTTTTATGGTGTAGATACTCCAAGTAAAGAGAATTTAATCGCTGCAAATATGTCAAATAATGAGATTTGTGAATATATAGAAGCAGATTCTTTAGCATATCTTGATGAAGAATCTCTTCTTAGAAGTGTAAACGCAACAGACGATAGCTACTGTACAGCTTGTTTTACAGGTAAATATATTATCTAATGCAACAGATATATACTTATGGAAACTACTTAAAAAATAAGTTTGGGTGTAAAGTTTATAAGGTTGGGATTAATATTTCCGGCTTTACTTGCCCAAATATTGATGGAACTGTTGCAAAGGGTGGATGTACTTTTTGTGAAAATGATTCTTTTTCTGCTAGTACAAATGAGATAAAAGATCTCAAAGGTTTTCATCTAAATCTTGATTCTACTCATAACCCTTTTCTAGAGAAACAATTAGAACAATTAGAGATTCAATTTAATGCTATTAGTAAAAGACAAGCTGATGTGTATGGAGCTGAAAAATTTTTAGTATATTTTCAATCATTTACTAACACTTATGCTCCTTTTGAGACACTAAAAGCCCTTTATGACAAAGCTTTATCATTTGATAATGTTGTTGGTCTTAGTATCGGTACAAGGTCCGATTCTATCACAGATGAAACTCTTAATTATTTAGCAGAGTTAAACAAAGATAAAGAGATATGGATAGAGTTTGGAATCCAATCTGTTTACGATGAGACACTTGATAAGATAAACCGTGGTCACTCTAGTGATAATGTTAAAAAGTGGATTTTAAAATCTAAAGAGAGGGGTTTATATGTTTGTGGACACCTTATTTTTGGATTGCCTGATGAGACTAAAGAGATGATGTTAGAAACATCTAAAGAAGCTTATAGCTGGGGTATAGATTCAGTGAAGTACCACCCACTTTATGTTGTAAAAAGAACAGCATTAGGTAATGATTTTATTAGTGGTAAATTTATCCCTATCAGCGAAGATAATTATTTAGATGTTTTAGTGAAATCTATACAGATGAAACCTGAAAATATTTCAGTTCAGAGGGTTACTGCTGGGATTGATGATGATTCTCTACTTGCACCTGATTGGTGTAGAGATAAGAATCAACAGATAAAAAATATAAACAAAGCACTAAAACCTTTAGGAATTAAATACTAATACCAATCCCCACTAAAAAGTGAACACTCAAATAAAAGATAAGCTATTAGCTATAAGGCAAAGCTTTGCAGGACTAACTGGTTAATCCAATAAGCTTTAACGAAGTAGATGATAGCTTATCTTTTA
>JAYEKJ010000215.1:0-23171 GCA_034660975.1 Campylobacterota bacterium | reverse complement strand
TAACAAACCCCTTACGCTGTCTATATGTAAAAACTTTATCATAAATAAGATTAAACAACAATAATTAAAGAAGATGTAATAGAGATAGAAAAATTATATAAGAGAGATTTTAAAAATATAATATTTTAACCCGAATTATACAATAGGAATTTACAAAATTTACCTATGCTTGTAATCAAGGGATGTTTAGTGAAAATTTTTAAGCCACCTTATTGGTGGTGTAAATTTTTAATGAATGTGCCTTGGTTATAATGATAGATTAAATTTTTAATTCTCTATTGCATAATTCTGGTTTAAGTTAGCTTACAAATAATATCACCTATCTCTTTGTCTAAAGAGTTAGCGACAACTCCACATTTTACTTTTAATAAAAAACAGATATTATCTCTATGTGATGGGCTTAAACACTCATAGTTTCCCATCCCTTTTGATATCACTAAATCAGCATTATCGAAAAGTTCTTTAGCTTTTTCATTAGCACGAGTATAAGCGAATCCTGGAGTGTTTACCCCACTATCTACTAGCTTACAAAGTTTATCAAACCGAGCCTCTTTAGCTTCTTTCATTGTAACATCATTAATAATTGGATTACCTCTTACCATATAGGTATAACTGGAGTTTGGAAAAAGTTCTTGCATAGTTTGGATAAACATATAATCAAAGATATGCTCACCAACATTATCACCAAGAATTACAACAGTTTTTGCTAATGAGAGTTCAGATTCTAATTTTTCAAAATCATCATGGCTAAAGTCTGTATCAAATATTTTTAGAAGTTCCTCTTCTAAATCAAACTCAACCTCTGCTGCTAAATCTATAACATTTCCTGCTACTGCTATTTTAGTTGCTGTTAAAAGTTTATTTTTAGAGTTGGACAATTTTTCTTTGAGTAGAGGAGTAAATGATAATGCTTTTTTTGTGGATAACTCTTTTTTTTCATCATACAAATCTACTTTATTGGCAATCTCTGCCATCTTTTCATAAACTGATGATGCAATTTCTGGGGGATTATGAGAGAAAGAGAAATCTTTACTCATCTCTTCAACTGTTGATACTAATTTTGTAGTTAACTCTTGTGATGCATTGATCGCATCAGCAACTTTTACACTTTGGTTTATAATACAACCAACACAAACTTCATCAATATTCATATAATTTAATTTGCATGATCTTCAATAGCTTTATTCCACATAAGTTTATATTTTCTTCTCATAAACTCAACCTCTTGTTGAGAGAGTTTTAACTGTTCAGTTAAGGTAGCTATGGTTTTTCTATCCTCTTCATAAAGTTCTTGTAAAGATTCTAGTGCTTCTCTTAAAAAAGTATTTTCAACTCTTACTGCATCAAGAGTCTCCTCTTTAGCATCCAAGACTTTTTCATGTAGATTGATGATAGTACCTATTGTTTTTTCAACAAACTGAGGCTGTACTATCATCTCCCCAGTATTATGAGAGGAGAGTTCTTTTAGTTGAGCAGGAACCACTTCACCTACACCTTTTGATGGGTCAATCATTCTTACCCCATCTTCAACCTTAACGGTTAGCTTTCCACGATCACATAGATCATCAACTGCATCAAGGTTTAAACCAGTAAGTTCCATATACTCTGCATCACTCATCCACTTCATATTAACTCCTAAGTAAGGAAAAGGTTATTTGATAATTGTCTCTATCTCTAAAGAATCCATCTCAACTTTTTTAGCTTTTGCAATTCTATCTTCTTTTAATTTTATTGCTAACTCTTCATTATCAAGTGCTAACATCTGCATAGCTAAATAAGCAGAGTTAATCGCTCCAGCTTTTCCTATAGCTACTGTAGCAACTGGCATTCCAGCTGGCATCTGAACAGTTGATAAAAGTGCATCTATACCACTTAAAGCAGAAGCTGACATTGGAACACCAATAATTGGTTTAACAGTTTTAGAAGATAAAACACCAGCTAAATGTGCAGCCATACCAGCAGCAGCAATAAAACATTGAGCACCTTTTTTTTCAGCTTCTTGAATATATGTTGCTGTTCTCTCCGGTGAACGGTGAGCAGAAGAGATAATTAACTCATAATTAACACCAAACGCTTCAAATGTGTCTGAACACGATTTCATCACCTCATAATCACTTTTACTACCCATTACTATTGAAACAAATTTCATCTACTATCCTTATATTTATTATTTGTGAAATTATACATTAATTTCTATTTCTTTGGGTAAGTTCCCATATCTTTATGTGCTGGAATTCTTAAAAATGTGTAGGGTGGAAATTTTGTTGGTAGAGTTATAGGGTTTATATTTCCACTATGTACCTCTTCCCAAACTTTTCCTTTTTGAGAAAGTAGTTGTTTTAGTTTTAAATAAAATCGACCATCTCTCTCGTAAGTTGAACCAATCTCACTATCTACTATCTCTATTTTAGAGCCAAGTGGAGCCATCACTTCTAACTCATCATTTGGCAAAGTTTTATACTTACATAAAAAGTGTGTACCCTCTTCGTTTACAACTCCTGAAACTTGATGAGTTCCTAACTGCATTGTAAAATCTAAACTTTGAGTATCATGTTTCTCAAATGGACGGGAAACCAAATAAGCATCAGTATATCCACGGTTTTGTAAAGATTGAAGTTCATATTGGTATCTATCATGCTCAAACTTTCCATCATAATAATCATCAATCGCCATTCTGTAAGCTTTTGCAGTTGTAGCAGCATAATAGGCTGTTTTTGTACGCCCCTCAACTTTTACAGAATCAACAACACCAGAATCTAGAATCTCTTTCATATGTGAAGCAAGATTTAAATCTTTTGCATTCATAATGTAAGTACCAACACCTTCATCCTCTTCAAGTTTAAAAAGTGTTCCAGTCTCAGGATTTGCAGCATACATCTCATAAGGGAAACGGCAATCATTTGCACAGCTTCCACGATTTGGAACTCTACCACTTTGTAGTGTAGAGATAAGACATCTTCCACTATATGCAAAACACATAGAGCCATGAACAAAAACTTCCAACTCTAAATCTGGAAGTTCCTCTTTGATAGCAACTAAATCTTTTAAAGAGATCTCACGAGCTGTTATAATTCTGCTCGCTCCCATATCATAAAAAACTTTTGCATCTAAAACATTCATAACATTTGCTTGAGTAGAGAGATGCAAAGGAACTTCAGGAACCAACTCATTACAAAGTTTTAAAACACCAGGAGTTGCTACAATAAAAGCATCAGGTTTTAACTCTGCCATTGCAAGTATATGTTTTTTAAGAAGAGTAAGTTGTGAGTTAAAAGGAAAACCATTAATAGTGGCATACACTTTTTTACCACGCTCATGTGCATACTCGATTCCCTCTTTGAACTCCTCCATACTAAACTCTTTACCAGAGCGGATACGAAGAGAGAAATGGGAAACACCACCATAAACGGCATCAGCACCAAAATCGAATGCAATTTTTAATTTTTCTAAAGTCCCTGCTGGAGATAATAATTCAACTTTTTTCATTAGCTTCCAAACTGAGCAAGAAGTGCTTCAATATCGTCAGTAGAAGCTACATCATTATGTGTATCACCCGCTATATGTTGAGCAGAAGAAACTCTTTTATCATCATCTATTCTGCCCTCAAATAGAGTATTCATATATTTAGATAATGCACGCATCACATTTATAACTCTCTCTATTTTTTGACGATGGATATCTTGATATTGCATTATATCCATAACATTCATTATAGAATCTCCACTATTTTGGAGAGTCTCTAAAAGCTCATTAGCATCATTTAATCCAAGTTGATTATTTTCCAACTGTGTCTTAAAAGTATCCACATCAGGAAATTTACTAGTCAAAGTTTTAAATAATTCAATATTGCTCTCTATAGTCTCAATCACTTTAGTAGCAACTTCCTCTTTTTCCATCAAATCACCACTGATGCTTTCAATAATATCAAAAATTTCAGTAGCTTTCTCTTCACTCTCTTTAGTTACATCATCAAGTTGATGAACCATTTTATTTTCTTCTGTTGCAGGAAGTGGCCACTGACTAGCAGTCTCATCATTGTAACCTTCAGGTACATTTTTATTTTCAACTTCTTCTTCATTGTTAGTAGCAAGAGTTTCTTCTACTGACTCTTCAATATCATCAATATCATCTACATCACCACTCATCAGTGCATCTAATTCTTCTTGAGTCATAAACCTCTCCATTTAATTAAATTGGCTACTTCATTAATTGTTGCTATAATAGCATAAAAATATATAAATTGAGACACAATGATAGTTGACCTACACAACCACACACCATTATGTAACCATGCAAATGGCAAATTAGATGATTACATTATACGAGCGATAGAGAGTGGCACTAAATGTTTTGGTTTTTCTGATCATGCACCTATGGATTTTGATCCTAAGTATAGGATGAACTTTAAACAGATGGAACTTTATGAAAATGAGGTTTTAACACTAAAAAAGAGATACAAAAATGATATAGAGATACTCTTAGGATATGAAGTAGATTATCTAAAAAATCATATGGATGATAGAGTTTTAGATGCTAAGGTAGATTATCTGATTGGTTCTGTACACTTTATAGATGGTTGGGGATTTGATAATCCTGAATTTATTGGAAAATATAAAGATCAAGATATAGATGAGATTTGGCAAAAATATTTTGATACTATAAAAGAGATGGCAGAGAGTAAACTCTTTGATATAGTAGGACATTTAGATCTAATAAAAGTTTTTAAATTTATGCCAAATAAAAATATTTGTGATATTGCTTATGATTCTTTAGTAGCTATTAAAAAAGCAGATATGGCAATTGAGATTAATGTGGCAGGTTTTAGAAAACCGATTAAAGAGCAGTATCCATCAACTTCACTTTTAAAACTTGCTTTTGAATTAAAAATACCTATCACTTTTGGTTCTGATGCTCACGAACCAGATCAAGTCTCACTATTTAATGATGAAGTGATACAAATAGCAAAAACTGTTGGTTATAGTGAATGTGCGATTTTTCGTAATCGTAAGAGAGAGTTTATTAAATTTTAAATCTTATTTTTTAAATGTGGATTTACTTAAAGGTTTGATTTGTATAATACTTTCATAATTAATTAATAACAAAGGAAATAAACATGGGTAAATATATAGAATTAACTGGTTCGGATTTTGAAGCAACACTTGCTGAGGGTGTATCTCTAGTAGACTTTTGGGCTCCATGGTGTGGACCTTGTCGTATGATAGCTCCTGTAATTGAAGAATTAGCTGAAGATTTTGATGGTAAAGCTAAGATCTGTAAAGTAAATACTGACGAGGAGCAAGATATCGCTGTTAAATTTGGTATCCGTTCAATCCCTACGATTATGTTCTTCAAAAATGGTGAGATGGTTGATCAAGTTGTTGGAGCACAATCTAAACAAGCTCTAGCTGATAAAATCGACGCTCTTTTAGCGTAATTTAAAGATAAAATAAGTGGCAAGAAAAGGGGGTAAAAGCCTCCTTTCTCTATCCACTCTCCTAGCCTCCTTCTTTGGTGCAGCAATGATAGCTGCTGCTTTTGCTTACTTTAACTACAAATTCTCACAATATAAGTTCATCGATTTTAAACAATGGGTTTTTTATGAAAAACGAGATATTTTCACTCCTAAAGCAGAAAAATATATTGTTGTGTTTTATTCATCAAAAGAAAGAGATACTATGCAACAACTCTCAGAGATAGATTTAAATCTTCCAATACTTGCAATTGATTACTATAATGAAGTTCGTCCCAACAGTAAAAATACAACTTTTTTAAGAAGTGGAACTAAAAATTCTTTAAATTTTATCCAAAGATTTAACATATATGAATCCCCATCTATTTTTTTTATAAAAAAACACAAAGATTCCCTTTATAAACAAGATAGTATGATACGAAAACTAGATAATTTAAAAGAGTTGTCTTCTCAAGTAGAAACTCTGTAAGGAATAATAATGATATTAGATTGTGCAATTATTGGTGGTGGACCTGCTGGTCTTACAGCTGGGCTGTATACAACTCGTGGTGGTTTAGAAAATGTAACTATGTTTGAAAAAGGGATGCCTGGTGGTCAAATTACTAACTCTTCTGAGATAGAAAATTATCCTGGTGTAACAGGTGAGATAACTGGTATGGACTTGATGATGCCGTGGCCAGAACAATGCCAAAAATTTGGTCTTAAACATGAGATGGTAAATATTACTCGTGTTAGTAAAAGTGGAAATATTTTTACTATTCATAAAGAAGATGGAACTACTACTGATGCACATAGTGTTATCATTGGGACTGGTTCATCTCCAAGAAGAGTTGGATTTGCAGGTGAAGATGAGTTTTTTGGTCGTGGTGTAAGTACTTGTGCTACTTGTGATGGTTTCTTTTACAAAGGTAAAGAGGTTGTTGTAATTGGTGGTGGTGATACTGCATTAGAAGAAGCATTGTACTTAGCTAAGATATGTTCTAAAGTTTATTTAGTTCATAGAAGAGATACATTCCGTTCAGCTCCAAATACAGTTGAGAGACTAAAAAGAACTGAAAATATTGAACTAGTACTTAACTCTTCACCTGATGAAGTTTATGGTGATAATATGGGTGTTACTGGAATTCGTATAAAAAATACTGATGGTGAGCTTCGTGATATTGAAGTACCAGGTGTATTTACATTTGTTGGAAATGATGTTAATAATCAAACACTTATCCAAGAAGATGGTAAATTTTTATGTGATGTAAATAATTCAGGTGAGGTTATAGTTGATATTAGTATGAAAACTTCTGTTGCAGGTCTTTATGCAACTGGTGATATGCGTATAGCAGCACCTAAACAAGTTGTTAGTGCAGCTGGTGATGGTGCAGTTGCAGCTTTACAAGTTATCTCTTTTGTTGATGAACTACTAAATGATTAAAATTATAATTAACTATTAATTTTATCCCATCATTCCCAAGTTCTACTTGGGAATAACTACACTTATACACTCACAAGCAAATATTAGATATGATTCTTAAATAATTTATAAATAAAAATAAGGTAATAAATATGATAAAGATAGGTGTATTTGGAGCAAGTGGTAGAGTGGGAAAACTTCTAATTGAAGATTTAAAAAGCACTGCCAATATGAGTGTTAGTAGTGTGTATGTAAGAAATAATTTAGATTTTTCTATTGACCCATCAATTTTAGTTACTTCAGATATGAAATCATTTTTGAATGCTTGTGATGCAGTGATAGATTTCTCTCTTCCTGATGCTTGTGAAATTCTGCTAGAAGAGGCTATAAAAACTCCAAAACCATTAGTTATTGGAACAACTGGTTTAAATACACATCAACTCAACTTACTAAAAGATGCAAGTGTTGTTATGCCTATACTTTATGCTACAAATATGTCTTTAGGTGTAGCATTATTAAATAAGCTTGTTTATCAAGCATCAGCAGCTTTAGAGGATTTTGATATAGAGATAGTGGAGATGCATCATAAACATAAAAAAGATGCTCCTAGTGGTACAGCCTTAACTCTTAGTGAATCTGCTGCGAATGGTCGTGGGCTTGATATAGATAAAGTTCGCGTAAGTGGTAGAGATGGTAATATTGGTGAAAGAACTAAAGATGAGATAGCTGTTATGGCTCTAAGAGGTGGTGATATAGTTGGTCGTCATACTGTTGGATTTTATAATGATGGTGAATTTTTAGAATTAAATCATACTGCAACTTCAAGAAATACATTTTCTAAAGGTGCTATTAGAGCAGCTAGTTGGTTAAGTGATAAAAAAGCTGGTTTATATAATATTAGTGATTGTTTAGAGTTATAATATAAATAAAAATTTAGCAAAAAAAGGCTAAGAGTTTCAACTCTTAGCCTTTAGTGTGAAGAAAAAGTTAAGCTAAAAGCTTAACCCATTTGTGCAGCAACTTCTGCAGCAAAATCATCTTCTGCTTTCTCAATTCCTTCACCAACTTCAAGGCGAATAAAATCAGTAATCTCAGCAGTACCACCGAGAGACGCAGCTGCAGCAGTGATAGCTTCTGCAACAGTTTTCTTGTCATCTAATACATAAGATTGGTCAAGAAGAGCTTGTTCTTTATCAAGAGTAGTATTATCATCAATAAAACGAGCTAAAGAACCAGGGATAATTTTATCCCAAATTTTTTCTGGTTTATTTTGAGATTTTAACATCTCTTTGATATCAGCTTCAGCTTTTGCCATAACATCATCAGTTAATTGCATCATAGAAACAAATAATGGAACATTTTTAAGAGGTTTCTTAAGACGAGATAACTCTTCATTCTCTTTTTTGATAGCTTCTATTCTACCTTTTGTTTCATTCTCTACATATTCAGCATCGAAATCTTTATAACTTAAAGTAGTTGGTTTCATAGCAGATGTATGCATAGCAACTTGTTTTAAAGTATCTCTCATCCCTTGAGCAGTTTTAGCACTGTCACATTTAGCTTTAACAATAACAGCAATACGCCCATTTGAATGTATATAAGCATTCATTGCAACAGTATCATCTTCAGCTTCTAAAGAACCAAAACGACGAAGTTCAATTTTTTCACCAATCTTTGCAACAGTCTCTGTAAAGAAAGAGCCAAATTCAGTTGACATAACTGCATCTGTATCTGCATGATTGTTTGAATAAACTTCTTCAGTAGTTTTTAGCACTAAGTTCTGAAAACCTTCATTTTTAGAAACAAAATCAGTTTCAGAATTAATCTCAACGATTGTAGCCTTTGAGAAATCATCAGCTATTTTTAAACCAACAAGTCCCTCAGAAGCAACTCTACTTGCTGCTTTTTTAGCAGCTTTAGCAATACCACGCTCTTTAAGCCACTCAGTAGCTTTCGCAATATCTCCATCGTTTTCAACTAGAGCTTTTTTACAATCCATCATAGGAGCATCAGTTGCTGCTCTTAGTTCTTTAACTTGTGCTGCAGTAACTGCCATGATTATGCTTCCTCTGTTTTAGCTGGAGCTTCTTCAGTTGCAACTTCTTGTGTAGCCACTTCTTCTTCTGTTTGCTCCTCTTGTACAGGTGCATCTCTAAGAGCTTTACCTTCGTTAATTGCAGCAGTCATTTCACGACAAAAAAGTTGAATTGAACGGATTGCATCATCATTACCAGGGATAGGGTAAGTGATTAAATCTGGATCACAGTTAGTATCAAGAGGTGCAACAATAGGGATATTTAAACATCTAGCTTCTAATACAGCGATATGTTCTTTAACAGCGTCAAGAACAAATAACATATCTGGAAGTTTTTTCATGTTACGGATACCACCGAAATATGATTCAAGTTTATCTTTTTTTCTTGAAAGCATTAATGCTTCTTTTTTAGTTAAAAGATCAATTTGACCATTCTCTTGCATCTCAGTAATAACATCAAGTTTTCTGATTGATTTTTGAATAGTTGGGAAGTTAGTAAGCATACCACCTAACCATCTGTTATCAACATATGGCATATTACAAGCAATTGCAGCTTCTCTAACAGAGTTACGAGCTTGTTTTTTAGTACCAACGAAAAGGATAGTTTGACCCTCAGCAGCAGCATCCATAACAATTTGATATGTACTACGGAAATAACGAAGAGTTTTTTGTAAATCAATAATATAAATATTTTTACGAACACCAAAGATATATTTTTTCATTTTTGGGTTCCAACGACGAGTTTGGTGTCCGAAGTGTACACCACATTCTAAAAGATCTTTCATAGTTACCATAGGTAATCCTTAAAGGTTATTTTTCAAACCAGAGTTTTCTAAAGAAACTTTTTGCTTTCGCAAAACCGAATTCTCTAGTTTTGTTAGTTGAGCTTCAGTAATGTCGAACATTGACTATTTAAAAAAATAGTTGCACTAACTTTTGACACATACCTGTTAATATTTTAAGATGCATTGCATAGTAAAAATCGCGTGATTATATCAAATTTATATTTAATTAAAGCTTTTTTAATAATTTATTATTGTGGAGTAATTAGAGTGAGTATATTGGTATTAGAAGTAGAAGTAGAAAATAAATTCTACTTCTTTAAAAGTTTAAGTATAAACTTATTCCTCTTCATCTTTTTCAAAAACAATTTGTTGATCTTTATAGATACCAGTTCCAACAGGAATAGTACGACCAATAATTACATTCTCTTTAAGATCGCTTAAATCATCAACTTTAGCTGAAACTGCAGCCTCCGTTAATACTTTAGTTGTATCTTGGAATGATGCAGCTGAGATAATAGAATCTGCACTAACTGCTGCACGAGTAATACCAACAAGGAATGGCTCAGCAATCGCAGGACGACCACCAAGACGGATAATTTTCTCATTTTCAGCTATAAATTTAGCTTTAGAAATTAAATCACCCTCAATAAACTTAGTATCTCCAGATCTAACAATTTTAATCTGACGAAGCATTTGAGTAAAGATAACTTCAATATGCTTATCTGCAATATTTACCCCTTGAGAACGGTAAACTTGCTGAACTTCACTCACTAAATAGTTAAACAAGGCTTTAACACCCATAATTCTAAGTAACTCATGAGATGATAAGATACCAGAAGTCAATCTTTCACCAGCATGCACAAAGTCACCAGCAGCAACAACTGCAACATGAGACTTATCAACAAAGTATTCTTTAATAATTCCATTATCACTACTGATAATTATTCTTACTTTTCCACGAAGTGGTTTACCAAAACTTACAATACCATCAACTTCAGCAATCAATGCAGTAGCTTTAGGACGACGACCCTCAAAAAGTTCAGATACTCTTGGAAGACCCCCAGTAATATCACTTGATTTTTGAAGTGCTTTTGGTGTTTTTGCAATAATATCTGCAACTTTAACACTTGCCCCATCTGCTACATAAATAGATGACTTAGGTTCAATTTGATATCTTACTAATTCACCATCTTCAGTTGCTAATATAACAGTTGGCTTATATTCTGTTGCAATATGATCATTGATCATTAAACGAGTTTTACCTGTTAATTCATCAAACTGTTCTGTTGCTGTTGTCCCAATAATAATATCTTCAAATTGAATAACACCATTTGCCTCAGATATAACTGGGTTAGAATATGGATCCCATTCAGCAATAACAATAGATTCATCAGATGAAGGTTTAGCTATTAGTGTTGAACTATCAACAACTGCGTCATCTTCAACTACAATAACTGAACCACGAGCAATATAATGTCTTATAGCTTCACGGTTATTAGAATCTACAACCGCTGCAAATAATCCTTTCTCAATAACTTCATATCCAGCTTTAACACCTTCAAATCTTTCTAAATAATCACCTTTAAGCAGGAAGTACTTAATTGTACCCTCCTCTTTGGCTAATATTTTTTGAGTAACAGGAGCCCCGTTATCAACCAATAATTCTGATGCATAAGGGATACGACTTGGAACATTCCAACCATCTTTGATTGTTTCAACTATCGATTCATCTTCTGTAATATCAGTACCACTTGAGTATGGGAAATAATATTTACCCTCAATTTGTCCACTAATACCAGCTAGTTCATTTGGCTTAGCAATCTCATTCTTACGAAGAGAGTAACGAACAGTTTCTTTTGATGATATTACACTTACTATAACTTCATCATGAATATTTTGAATCTCTACTTTACCAGAAAATGGAGCTTTAATTTTAGGTTCAACTAAAAGTACTGCTGCATTTCTTCTATTTGCTACAATATTTTTACCCTCTTTAGAAGAGTAAGTTTTAAGATTGTAATAACGGATAAAACCTTCTTTATCAGCAACAACTTGTCTCTCTTGTGCAGTTGAACTCGCAGTACCACCAACATGGAATGTACGAAGTGTAAGCTGAGTACCAGGCTCACCAATAGATTGAGCAGCTACAATACCAACAGCCTCACCAGTTCTAACAATAAAACCAGTTGCAAGATTCACACCATAACACAATGCACATATTCCACCTGTACTTTTACATGTAGTTGGCGTTCTAATATATGCTGATTTAATGCCAGCTTCAGCAATAACCTTAGCACTTACTTCATCTAAAAGTGTACCCTCAGCATAAAGTATCTCATTACTAATAGGATCAATTATATCATCTGATAAAACTCTACCAATCAATCTATCCTCTAAAGATTCTATTAAAGTATTTTGATCTTGAATATCTGAAATTTCAATACCTTCATGAGTATGACAATCATGTTCAACAATCTTAACATTTTGAGCAACATCCACAAGTTTACGAGTAAGATAACCCGCATTCGCAGTTTTTAGTGCTGTATCGGCAAGACCTTTTCTAGCACCGTGAGTTGAAATAAAGTACTCAATTACATTAAGACCCTCTTTAAAGTTAGAGATAATTGGAGTCTCAATAATATCACCACTTGGTTTAGCCATAAGTCCACGCATACCAGCAAGCTGTCTAATTTGAGCAGCAGAACCCCTCGCACCAGAATCAGCCATCATATGAATAGAGTTGAAACCATCTTTATCAGTTTCAACTAATTTCATCATCTCAGTTGCAAGAATATTATTAGTATCAGTCCATACATCAATAATCTTATTATATCTCTCTTCTTCAGTTAATAAACCAGCTTCAAATTGTTTTTGAATCTCAAAAACTCTATTTTTAGATTCTTCAATTTTATTTTCTTTCATATCTGGAACTCTAATATCATCAATAGATATAGAAACACCAGATTCAGTTGCATGTTTAAAACCTAAATCTTTTAGTTTATCTAAGAAACCAGCTGTTACACCGATACCACCATGTTTTTGAACATAATCAACAACTTCATTGATATATTTTTTCTTCATAACTCTGTTCCATAATTCTGCTGGAACAAAATCAGGTAAAATAGCTTTAAGAAGCATACGACCAGTAGTTGTATGGATAATACGACCATCAACACGAGTTCTAACTTTTGCATGTAAATCAAGTGCATCATGCTCAATAGCAATTCTTACTTCATCAACATTTGCAAAAAGTTTATTTGAACCTTTTACACTATTTTTTTCTAAAGTGATATAATAGATTCCAAGAACCATATCCTGTGAAGGTGTTGCTATCGCTTTACCTGATGCAGGAAGAAGAATATTCATAGATGCAAGCATAAGTACTTTAGCTTCTGCAATTGCTGCAGAAGATAATGGTACATGCACTGCCATTTGATCCCCATCGAAATCGGCATTAAATGCCGCACAAACTAATGGGTGAAGCTGGATAG
The DNA here is from genome assembly GCA_034660975.1 of Campylobacterota bacterium. Lineage (GTDB taxonomy): Bacteria > Campylobacterota > Campylobacteria > Campylobacterales > Sulfurimonadaceae > Sulfurimonas. Next base: position 9,988 of record JAYEKJ010000215.1, on the reverse strand, counting down.
CTTTACCATCAATCAATTTAGGGTGAAATGCTTGAATAGAAAGTTTATGAAGTGTTGGTGCACGGTTAAGCATAATTGGATAACCATCAACAATCTCAGCTAAACACTCCCAAACTTCATTTGTTTTATCTTCTATCATCTTCTTAGCAGCTTTAACAGTTGTTGCATAACCTTTATCTTCAAGCTTTGCAATCAAATGTGGCTTAAACAGCTCTAAAGCCATTTTCTTAGGTAAACCACACTCATCCATAGCTAAAGATGGACCAACAACAATTACAGAACGACCAGAAAAATCAACACGCTTACCAAGTAAGTTTTGACGGAAACGACCCTGCTTACCTTTAATAATCTCAGATAAAGATTTAAGAGGTCTTTTGTTAGCACCTTTTACAGCATTAGCACGACGACCATTATCAAATAAAGCATCAACAGATTCTTGAAGCATTCTTTTTTCATTACGAACAATAATCTCTGGAGCTTCTAGTTCAACTAAACGCTTCAATCTTTGATTACGGTTAATAACACGACGATACAGATCATTTACATCAGAAACAGCAAATTTACCACCATCAAGTGAAACAAGAGGTCTTAAATCTGGTGGAAGAACTGGTAAAACAGTTAACATCATCCATGCAGGATTATTACCAGAATTTAAAAATGATTCTAATACTTTTAATCTTTTAGCAATTGTTTTTCTCTTTGCTTCAGATTTAGTTTGTTCAATAGCTTCTTTTAGTTGTGTAAATAGATCAACTAAGTCTATAGAATCTAGTAAATCACGAACAACTTCACCACCCATACGAGCTTTAAAGTCTAACTCTCCAAATCTTTGAACTAAAGTACGATATTGCTCTTCATTTAAAACATCATATTGTAAAACTGGTGTTTTTGCTTCAGCATCATAATATGCTTCTCCACCAGTTTCAACTATATAAGCTTCATAATAAAGTACGCGTTCTAAATCTTTCATCTTGATACCAAGTAAAGTACCAATTCTTGAAGGTAATGAGCCAACATACCAAATATGTGCAACTGGAGTTACAAGTTCAATATGACCCATACGAGTACGACGAACTTTAGTAGATGTAACTTCAACACCACACTTCTCACACACTACACCTTTATAACGCATCTTTTTATATTTACCACAAAGACACTCATAATCTCTTACAGGACCAAAGATTTTTGCACAAAAAAGACCATCACGCTCAGGTTTAAGCGTACGGTAATTTATAGTTTCTGGTTTTTTTACTTCACCATGACTCCAAGACATAACCTTTTGGGGTGATGCAAGGCGAAACTGCAGTTGTTTAATATCAGTTGGTCTTTTATCTTCAGTTATTTCTACTGGTACTAATTTACTCATCGTCTTCTACCTCGTCTAATATCTCTACATCAAGAGCTAATGATTGAAGCTCTTTAGTTAATACAAATAGTGTCTCTGGAATACCAGATGGTGGCACTAATTCACCTTTTGTGATTGCTTTATATGCACGAACACGACCATCAACATCATCAGACTTGATAGTTAACATCTCTTTAAGAACTGCTGATGCTCCATAAGCTTCAAGAGCCCATACTTCCATCTCACCAAATCTTTGACCACCAAACAGCGCTTTACCACCAACTGGTTGTTGAGTAACTAAAGAGTATGGTCCAGTTGAACGAGCATGAATTTTCTCATCAACTAAGTGATGTAGTTTAAGAACATACATATAACCTACATTTACACGCTCTTTAATCTTTTCACCAGTAAGACCATTATAAAGTACAGTTTTACCATCAGCATCCATCTTAGCTAGTTCAAATAATTTATCAAACTCAGCTTGATTAACACCCTCAAAAATTGGAGTAGCGAATCTTACACCACCTTTAGCCCAATCTCTTGCGTAATTTAAAAATTTCTCATCACTCATCTCACCAATAACTTTAACAGCATTCATCATACCTGCTGTATCAGCAATAGCAATCATCTTAGAGCGAAGGTTCTCAACGAAATCTTTTTGTTTTGTCTCAAACTGCTCTAAAATTTGGTTACCAAGTTCACGACCTGCCATACCAAGATGCATCTCAAGAATCTGACCGATATTCATACGAGATGGAACCCCTAGAGGATTTAAACAAACATCAACACTTCTTCCATCTTCCATATATGGCATATCAACTTCAGGAACTATAATAGAAACGATACCTTTATTTCCGTGACGACCTGCCATTTTATCACCAACTTTTAGTTGACGCTTAGTAGCAATATAAACTTTAACATATTTAACAACACCATTTGGAAGTATGTCGTCTTTTTCTAAAATAGTAAGTTTTTCCTCATGCTCATCTCTAAATAGACGCTTTTGTTTTTGGAAATAATTTTTAGTTCTAGTATATTCATCTTGAATCTCTTGAGAAAATGATTTAACAATAGCATTCATAGCAAAACGGTTAACTTCAACTAAATCTTCACCATTAATTAAACTACCAGCTTCATATTCAGTATCTCCAACTTTAATATCACTATTTAAAGTCTCTCTTGTTAAAAGTTTAGTAACTCTTAACATCTCCTCTTTATCTATCATAAGAAGACGATCATAATGCTCACGCTCTAAATAATCTCTCTCCTCTTTTTCAAGCTCTAATGCACGAGGATCTTTGTCATAACCTTTTTTTGTAAAGATTTTAACATCAACAACAATACCCTCCATACTTGGAGCACAGTAAAGTGATTTATTAACAACATGACCAGCTTTTTCACCAAAAATAGCACGAAGTAAACGCTCTTCAGGAGTTGGCTTAACTTCACCTTTTGGTGAAACTTTACCAACAAGAATCATGCCACCACTAACTTTAGTACCAATCTTAACGATACCAGATTCATCAAGGTGATCTAGTTCATCATCTCTAACATTTGGAATATCACGAGTAACCTCTTCTACACCATGTTTAAGCTCTCTAGCCTCTACCTCTTTTTCATAAATATGAACAGAAGTGAAAGCATCTTGACGGATTAATCTCTCAGAGATAACAATAGCATCTTCAAAGTTATAACCATTCCAAGGCATAAAAGCAACCATAGCGTTAACGCCAAGTGCTAATTCACCCTGATCCATATTTGGACCATCAGCAATGATTTGATTCTTTTGCACTTTTTCACCGACTTTTACAATTGGTTTTTGAGCAAAAGATGTGTTTTGATTTGTACGAAGATTTTTTTGTAATGGATAATAATCAATATAGATCTCTCCATCTTCTTCACCCATTACATAAATATGTTTGCCATCTACTTTTTCAATTGTTCCTGAACGCTTAGCTTTTACACACTCCCATGAATCACGAGCAACTAGTTTTTCAACACCTGTCCCTACCATTGGAGAGTATGGTCTTAATAATGGTACAGCTTGACGCTGCATATTCGATCCCATTAAAGCACGATTGGCATCATCATGTTCTAAGAATGGGATAAGTGATGCAGCTACACCAACAACCATATGAGAAGATAAATCAGCATATTCACACTCTGATGATTGTTTTAAGAAAATTTCACCATCTTGTCTCATTGTGATTATATCTTCTATAAATTGACCATCTTTATCCAATTTATTAGATGCCGCAGCAATCATTTTACCCTCTTCTTGAGTAGCAGTAAGATAGATCACTTCACTTGTAATTTCACCATCTTTCATCACTTTATAAGGAGCTTCAATAAATCCATGTTCATTTACTTTAGAGTAAGTCGCTAAAGTATTGATAAGACCAATATTTTGTCCCTCTGGAGTTTCAACTGGACAAATTCTACCATAATGAGTTGGATGAACATCACGCACTTCAAAACCGGCACGCTCTTTAACAAGACCACCCTCACCAAGTGCAGATAAACGACGCTTATGTGTAACTTCTGATAAAGGATTTGTTTGATCCATAAATTGAGAAAGTTGTCCACCTGAGAAAAATTCCATAATTGTTGAAGTGATCATTTTAGAGTTAATTAAATCATGTGGCATCAACTCAGCCATAGGGCCACTCATAGTAGCTAATTTATCACGAATAGCTTTTTGCATCTTAACAAGACCATTATGTAACTCATTACCTAAAAGTTCACCAATTGAACGAATACGACGATTACCTAAGTGATCTCTATCATCAATATGACCTTGCCCATTTTTAACTTTAATAACATATTTTACTGATTTTACAATATCTTCATGAGTTAAAACTGTAATATATTCAGGAATATTCATGCCAAGTTTATGGTTCATTTTCATACGACCAACTCTAGTTAAATCATATCTCTCTGGATCAAAGAAAAGTTGATTAACGAAAGCTTTTGCAGCCTCTTTAGTTACTGGTTCACCTGGTCTCATCACTTTATAGATACGGATAGCAGAAAGATCATTCTCATCCTCTATCTCTTCAGTTTGTTTAAGTAATTTAAGAGAATCAACATCAGCATTAAATGCATTAATAATTGAACTATCAACACCTTCAGCTAAATCATTTGCTATTTTAAATTCAGATATTCCAATCTCTGTCATCTTTTTAAGTTTAGTCTCATCAAGATGAGTCATTGTATCAAAAAGAATCTCACCAGTTTCAGGATCAATAATCGGTTCAGCTAAATAACGATCAAGTAAAACTTCAAGAGGATATTCAACATCAGTTAAACCATTATCTATAAGTTTTTGTGCTTTTTTAGCTGATAATCTTTTTGCAGATTGAACTAATACATTTCCATCTAAATCTACTAAATCATAAGTTAATCTAGAACTATAATCAATTGGATTAAATTTCATTGAGAATTTATAATCATCTGTCTTAATAGTTTGAATTGGATAAAATAGCTTTAATATATCCTGTTTTGAGTAACCTAAAGCACGAAACATTATAGTTACAGGAACTTTACGACGCTTATTGATTCTCATATAAAGAATATCTTTAGGATCATATTCAAAATATAACCAAGAACCACGATCTGGAATAATTTGACCAGTATAAATTAGTTTATTTCCAGCAGTTGTAGATTCCTCTTCTTTGAAGATAACACCTGGTGATCTATGAAGTTGATTTACAACAACTCTTTCAACACCATTGATAATAAATGAAGTTCTATCTGTCATAAGTGGTATATCACGAACAAATATACTTTGCTCTTTAATATCTTTTACACCTAGTTTCTCTTTAGTATTTTCATCTCTATCCCAAAGAACAAGACGAGTTTTCATTCTTAAAGAGATTGCATAAGTAAGACCACGCTCCATACATTCTCTAACAGTATATTTTGGTTTTCCAACCTCTGAACCAAGATATTCAATAGTTAATCTATTCTGAGTATCATGAATAGGAAAAGCTGACTGAAATACATTTTCAATTCCACTTAAAGTTCTATCTTTATCTTCTAACATTAAGAATTTATCATATGAACTTTGTTGTAGTTGTAATAGATTTGGTACTTCTATTTGTTGAGGAGTTTTAGAGAAGTCTACACGAAGACGATTTCCGGAGTATAAAGTGTTTAACATTGGCTACCTCGATAAGTAATTAATATCATATTCAAGCGTCCTTGAATGATTTTTCATGGCTCTTTATAAAGAGCTTATTTTAATAGTGCTTATAAACGACATAAGGGCACTTTTACAAAAAGACAAAAATCTCTTCGTAAAAGCGCCCAAAAAAATGAGGGACTAGTCCCTCATGAGTTAGTTAAGATTACTTAACTTCTACTACTGCACCAGCTTCTTCTAAAGCAGCTTTAGCTTCTTCAGCAGCATCTTTATCTACACCCTCTTTGATTGTAGATGGTAAACTTTCACAAGCTTCTTTAGCTTCTTTAAGTCCTAAACCAGTTAAAGCACGAACAGCTTTAATTACACCAATTTTCTTAGCACCAACATCAGTTAATACTACATCGAATTCAGTTTGTTCTGCAGCAGACTCACCAGCAGCAGCACCACCAGCAACAGCAACAGGCTGAGCAGATACACCAAATTTTTCTTCAAATTCTTTTACTAATTCAGAAAGTTCTAAAACAGAAAGTCCTGAGATATATTCTAATACGTCTTCTTTAGTTATAGCCATAATTTTTCTCCATTATGTATTTAAATAAGATAATATATTTATCTTTTGTTGTTAAAAGCTATTAAGCTTCCTCTTCTTTCTTCTCTTTAAGAGCGTTAAGTCCGATTGTAAAGTTTGCAACTGGAGCCATCCAAGTAGCAGCAAGCATTGCAAGTAACTCTTCACGACCTGGAAGCTTAGCAAATGCTTCAACTTTAGCCGTATCAGCAACTTCACGATCAACATAAGCAGACTTAATTACAAATTTCTCATTATCTTTAGCAAAGTCAGCAACTACTTTACAAGTAGAAACAGAATCTTCACCCCAAACAAGAATATTTGTGTCTTTAAGCTCAACACCAGTTAACTCAGAGTTAGCAAGTGAAATAGTTGCTAAAGTATTTTTAACAACTTGAACTTTTGCTTCTTTTGCACGAGCAATTTTTCTTAAATCTTCTAATTCAGAAACTGTTAAACCTTTGTAATCACAAAAGATTACAGATTGAGCAGTTTTAAATTCGCTAGAAAGTACTTCAATAATTTCAGCTTTTTGTGTTTTTGTCATAGATTTTCTCCTTTCCAGACAACACTTCAAACGGGTTAGGATTTTCCTAAATTAAGCTTTCGCCCACGATATCTTTAGTCCATAAAATGCAGTTACCAAAGTAATTAAACAGTAACTTAGAAATGTTTTACTAATAAAACACTACTGAATTACCAAATCATCTAGTAGATAAAATCTATTAGATGATTTAGAATATAATTATTTAATATCAGCTAATTCTAAAACATCAAGTTTAACTGCAGGACTCATAGTTAAAGATAATGCACCAGTTCTAATGTAACGACCTTTAGCAGATGCAGGTTTTTGTTTATTAATTGCTTGAATGAAAGAAGTTAAGTTTTCATTAATTTTATCTGAATCAAAACTTACTTTACCAATACCTGCATGGATGTTACCTTTTTTATCAACTCTAAAGTTAACTTGTCCACCCTTAACATTTTTAACAGCTTTTGCAACATCTGGAGTAACAGTACCTGTCTTAGGGTTAGGCATCAAACCTTTTGGTCCTAAAATACGACCGATTTGACCAACAAGACCCATACAATCTGGTGCAGCAACAACTACATCAAAGTTAAAGATTCCTGCTTTAATATCTGCAACTAAATCATCAGTTCCAACGATATCAGCACCAGCTGCTTTAGCTTCATCAGCTTTAACACCTTTAGCAAAAACTGCTACACGAACTGTCTTACCAGTACCATGTGGAAGTACGATTGCACCACGAACCATTTGGTCAGCGTGACGAGGATCAACATTTAAATTAAGTGCAATCTCAACAGTCTCATCAAACTTTACACTTTTTAAATCTTTAAGAGTAGCGGAAGCATCCGCTACACTATACATTTTAGTATTATCTATTTTTTCTAATAATTGTTTATATCTTTTGCTCATTGTCAAATTCTCCTATAAAATTCTGCCACAAAGTTTTGTATCACTGTGGTCGATGATATTTAATAATATAAAATGTTATTAGTCTACTATCTCAATACCCATAGAACGAGCTGTACCAGCTAAAGTAATAGCAGCCATATCTTTGTCATCTGTGTTTAAATCAGCAATTTTAGCATCAACAACTTCCATTAATTGAGCTTTAGTGATTTTTCCAACTTTATTTTTAAGTGGATTATCAGTACCTTTTTTAAGGTTTGCAGCTTTCATTAATAAAGCTGAGGCTGGTGGTTGCTTAGTGATAAAAGTAAAACTTCTATCTGTATATACTGTAATTACAACAGGAACTTTAAATCCCATTTTATCTTTTGTTTTTTCATTAAATGCTTTAGTAAACTCCATGATGTTAACACCACGTTGCCCTAGAGCTGGTCCTACTGGTGGTGCAGGATTTGCTTTACCAGCTTCAATATGTAATTTGATATAATCCATTACTTTTTTTGCCATGTTTTTTCCTTTTTATAAATTAAATTATTTTTTCAACTTGAGTATAAGAGATATCAACAGGTGTTGCTCTTCCAAAAATCGAAACATTTAGCTTTAGAGTACCATGCTCTAAATCATATTCATCCACTGTTGCAGTAAAGTTTGCAAATGGACCATCTATTATACGAACAGTCTCACCATTATCAAAAAATACTTTTGGTTTTGGTGCTGCTCTGTTGTTAATACGGTCAAGAATTACATTAATATCATGTTCACTTAATGGTGTAGGACGATTACCTTCACCAATAAAACCTGATACTTTAGGAATTGACTGAATTAAATGCTGAACTTCTGTATTTAAGTCAATATTCGCAAAAACATATCCAGAATAAAGTGATCTCTCAGTCACTTTTTTCTTACCATCTTTTACTTCAATAACATCTTCAGTAGGAACAATAACTTCTTTAATAAAGTCTTGTAATCCCATCTCTTCAATCATATTTAAAATTGCATCTCTTACTACTCTGTCATTTCCATAAGTTTGTATAGAATACCATTGATGTGCCATTAAAACCCCTTAACCTAGTACTGCTGACATAAAAGATGACATAACTAAGTCAACTAAAGCTAAAAATAAAGATATTACAGTTACAACTATCATAACTGAAATATATGCTTGTTTAACCTGACCTTTTGTTGGAAAGATAACCTTTGTTAGTTCTGCTCTTGCATTTCTAATATGTAAACCTAAATTCATTAAAACTTTCCTAAAAGTACATTTATTATTAATAAGGCCAATTATAAAATAGCTTCATTAATAATGAATGTGGCAGGCGTGGAGGGACTCGAACCCCCAGCACCCGGATTTGGAATCCGGTGCTCTACCATTGGAGCTACACGCCTAAATAAACTCAGCCAGAAAGACTGAGTAGATAGAAATTATTATAGTTTCATCTCTTTGTGAACAGTATGCTCACGACAAAATTTACAATATTTTCTTACTGAAAATTTTTCAGTATGAGTTTTTTTATTTTTAGTTGTGTGATAGTTACGACGAGTACACTTTTCACATCCTAAATGTATTGCTTCTCTCATTTTTATATACCTTTAGAAGGGTTAAATAAATCGCAAAAGCGACTTATTTAATGATCTCTGCAACAACACCAGCACCAACAGTTCTACCACCCTCACGGATAGCGAAGTTAGTACCTTTTTCCATTGCAATTGGGTGAATTAACTCAGCAGTAATACTTACATTATCACCTGGCATAACCATCTCAGTACCTTCTGGTAAAGTGATTGCACCTGTAACATCAGTTGTACGAACATAGAACTGAGGACGGTAACCGTTAAAGAATGGAGTATGACGACCACCCTCATCTTTACTTAGTACATAAATCTCAGCAGTAAAAGTTGTATGAGGATTAATTGTACCTGGCTTACAAAGTACTTGACCACGCTGAACATCATCTTTACCTATACCACGAACAAGAATACCACAGTTATCACCAGCTTCACCTTGATCCATCTCTTTACGGAACATCTCAACACCAGTTACAGTAGTTGCTTGTGTGTCTTTGATACCAACGATTTCAATTGCTTCACCAACTTTAACAACACCACGCTCGATACGACCAGTTACAACTGTACCACGACCAGAGATTGAAAAAACATCCTCAACAGGCATTAAGAAATCTTTATCAGTTTCACGAGTAGGCTCAGGAATATAAGCATCTACTTCAGCCATAAGCTTAATGATTTTATCTGACCACTCACCAAGATTACCAGTTTTTGCTTCTTCAAGTGCTTTAAGAGCTGATCCAGCTACGATTGGAGTATCGTCACCTGGGAAATCGTACATATCAAGAAGTTCACGAATCTCCATCTCAACTAATTCCATTAACTCTTCATCATCAACCATATCTTCTTTGTTCATGAAAACAACGATATATGGAACACCAACTTGCTTAGAAAGAAGGATATGCTCACGAGTTTGTGGCATAGGAC
>JAYEKJ010000214.1:2121-5690 GCA_034660975.1 Campylobacterota bacterium | reverse complement strand
TTTTAATTATCTCTCTCTTTTTTAGTTCACTTCTAGCAAACGATAGACCAAAAATAGCTTTAGTTTTAAGTGGTAGTGGTGCTAGAGGTGGGGCTCATGTTGGTGTATTAAAGGTTCTCGAAGAGAAAAAAATCCCTATTGATATGATAGTTGGGATAAGTATGGGTTCGTTTGTTGGTGGGCTATACGCTTCTGGAAAAACACCACAAGAGATAGAGAATCTTCTTGTTTCAACTGATTGGAAAGAGTATATTAGAACGGATTTTAATCGTAGAGATATCCCTATGAGAAAAAAAGAGTTAGAGTATCACTACTAAGGTAAACTGGGTGTTGGGATAGATGCTAGTAATAAGTTAGTTTTACCAACCGGTGTATTAAAAAGACAGCCTATGTTGTTGAAATTTTTACATGAAACTCAGCATGTTGAAGATATTACTGACTTTGATAAATTCCCCATCCCTTACCGAGCAATCGCAACATATATAAAAAATGGTGAGAGAGTGGTTCTTAAAAGTGGTTCTCTAGCAAGAGCAATTTATGCTTCTAGTTCTATCCCTGGTGGTTTTCAGCCTATAGAGATAGATGGTATAGATTTAGTCGATGGTGGTGTCAGTGATAATATCCCTATCGGTGTAGCAAAAGATATGGGTGCTGATATAATCATTGCCGTGGATGTTAGTGAAAATTTTGATGAAGATTTAGAAGTTGATTCTTATTTTGTGGTGATGGGTCAGTTAGTAAATATTTTGATGAGAAAAAATGCCAACGAATCTATACAAAAACTCAGAGATAAAGATATTTTACTTACACCGATGCTAAATGGTTTTAGTGGTTTAGATGCAGATAAATATAAGTCTATTATTCAAACTGGAGTAGATGCTACAAGAAAAGATTATGCTACAAAATTAAGTGATTTATCATTAAGTAATACTGAGTACAAAGAGTATCAAAAAAAATATAGAAAAAAAATATTACACAGTACCCCTATAATAGATGCCATAAAGATAAATAATCCAACTTATCTAAGTGATGAATCAATTATAAAAAGATTAAACATTAAAGTTGGCGATAGACTGGATGAAAATAAATTACGAAAAAGTATGCTTCATATATATAATATGATGATATTTGACAGTGTTGAGTATGATATAAAAAAAGAAAATGGTAAAAATATTTTAGTAATATCGATTGTGCCAAGTTGGGACAATCATGGTGAGATTCGCTTTGCAATTGGTCTTGAAGATGATTTTAGTGGACATTCATCATATTCATTAAAAGTTGGATATACAATGTTTGGCTTGAATAGTTTTGGTGGTGAATGGAAAAATGATTTTGAAATAGGTAGAAAAAAGCGAGTATCTACTGAACTTTTTTTACCATTAGATACTATGCAGAGGTATTATTTACGACCATCTATTCTGTTTCAAAATAGTGTAGATTTAATCCCTCAAAGTAGTTTATCTGAGGATAATAAAGCTAGTTTAGAGTTAGACAATGAACGGTATGGAGCCTCTTTTGCAATTGGTGCTCATGTTACAACTGATTATGAATTTGAAGTTGGAATGGGAGTTTATAAAGATACACTTTACTTAAAATCAGATACTAGTAATAAAATGTTTTATGATGCAAGACCAATATTTGTCTCAATAAAAACTGATGACCTAGATAATATTCATTTCCCAAAAGTTGGAGTTATGGCTAAACTTTTATGGACAAAAGAGACACCTATATTTGGTGGTGATTATGACTATGAACAGATATGTTTTGAGTTAGAAAAGCCTTTAACACTTTGGTCTAATAATGTTACTCTTTATCTTAAATCAGGACTTACATACAAAAATAATCTAACAGCTATTGCTGGTAGTTATTCACTTGGGGGTTTATTTAATCTCTCTGGTTATGCACCTTACTCTTTAAACGATGATAATATGATTTTAGGGATATTAAAATATAGGTATGAGGTGAAAGATGGTGGTTTTTTTGGTGCTTTAAATACACCACTGCATATAGGTTTTAGTGCGGAGATGGGGGATACATGGGAAAAAGATGAGAATCTTAAATATGGAGCTATAAAAAAATCAGCTACTATATATCTGGCAACTGATACATTTTTAGGGCCATTTTATTTTGCTTATGCTTATTCCGATTCAGATAAACAAACAGCATATCTGTATTTAGGTGAAAAATTTTAGTTAATTTTTCATTGCCTTAATAAATGATTCATAGATATGTTCTAGCTCTAAATCTTCCTCAAGAACATTTTTATTATCTTCAACTAAAACATGTTCTAAAATAGTAACCCTTTTTAGTAGATACTCAAACATCTCTTTATTTATATCTGGAAGCATATTATGCATGAGTGGGTCTTTACATCGACCTTTTTCTATCACATGAGCAGGAATCCCTATGGCAGTTGAAGATGCTGGGACCGGTTTAACAACAACTGAGTTTGCACCAATTTTAGCATTTTCACCAATCTCAATATTACCTAAAACCTTAGCTCCAGCACCAATAACAGCACCTTGCCTAACAGTTGGATGTCTTTTACCATGGATGAGTGAAACACCACCTAGAGTAACCCCTTGATAGATTAAAACATCATCTTCAATGATACAAGTCTCACCAATAACAACACCAGTTCCATGGTCGATAAAAACTCTTCTACCAATAACAGCAGCAGGGTGTATATCAATGTGAGTAAAAATTTGAGTCAACCCCATTATCATTCTAGCTAATCTTTTAAAATTAGCTTTGTGGAGTCTATGTGCTATTCTATGCCAAGCGATAGCCCAAACTCCAGGGTAATTAAACAAAAAGTCTAATTTTGAAGTTAGGGCAGGGTCATGTTTATAAGCATTTGAAAAATCTTCTTTTATATCGCTGAATATTCCCAAGTTTAGCCTTTAGTTTGTAGTTCTTAGATAACCATTTTGTTGTAAAAATGATTTTAATTTTGAAAGTGTATCAATTTTTTCTTTTTTTGTGATAAAAGTACTGTTTTCTAAGTCTGTTTCAAGTTTTTTTAAAACTTCATCCTTTTCATAACCGATAGAATCTAAGATATTTAAAACAGAATCTGATTCACGCTGATTGTTGATTGTATAGCTAGAATTATCTATATCAATTGTGTATTCACTTGGTTTTGTAAAAAGATTATGGTTCATCCCTAGTGTTTCTTGGTAAGCTCCAACATTAAAAAAGCCTAAAAAATACTCCTCTTTATCTAAATCGATATCATGCAGATAAAGTGGTTTATCAGGATTAAAACCAATCTCCCCATCACTATCACAAGTTATATCCCATAAAGATGCACCCCTTTGAGGAGTTGTCTCTAAGTGATGGAGTGGCATCACTGGAAAGTGTTGATTTAATCCCCAGTAGTCAGGCAGACTTTGAAAAATAGAACCATTTATAAGATATTTTTCTTGTAGTTTAACTTGTAGTTGTGCTAGTTCACTAGTGGGGTGAGCAGATTTTAGATAAAGAGCTTTTTTAATGATGAGATGAGATAAAATCTCACCATTTGAACGATCTTGCAGATCAATATAACCTAAATCAAAAAGGGTAAA
>JAYEKJ010000214.1:0-2021 GCA_034660975.1 Campylobacterota bacterium | reverse complement strand
TTCCCGAACTATGAAGCCTTACTCTAATTCCAATATTTGGAACTTTAAGGGAACTCTCTTTTGCTACATCAATAATAGTTTGAAGCTCATTAATCCCTTCGATAGTTAATGTGATATTGTGACCACTCATCGCTGCTATAAAACCTAAAGTAATCATCTCTTTATCTTTAAAACCATTAACGGTTATACTCGCACCAATTGGAGTTTTGAGCATCGCTAAAACTAACTCTGCTTTACTTCCAGCTTCAAGCCCATAGTTGTACTCATTGCCTTCATTAACAACAGCATTTACAGCATGAGGAAATTGATTTACTTTTAATGGAAAAACAGCATTGAAACTACCTTTGTAGTTATTTTCTTTTATAGCCTCATTGAAGTTTGTATAGAGACTTTTTATCTGCTTTTTTACAAGATGTGGAAACCTAAGTAAAATAGGTCCCTTTGAATTGTTTTTACGAATCTCTTTTACAATTTTTAGGATTGACGGTTGGCTTTTATAATTTAGTTTTATAAGACCATCTTCAATAATAAAATTATTATTTGCCCAAATATCTACACCAAAATTTTTCATTAATTAGAACTCTTTAATATTAATAGTCTCTTCACTTTTATCTTCTAAATTTTTAATCGTTACAGTCCCACTCTCAACCTCATTACTTCCAATAATACAGAAGTATTTAGCATTAACTTTATCAGCACCTTTGATATGGTTTTTGAAGTTTTTAGCTTTGTAGTCTATAACTACCTTGTCTGTTTTTCTTTTTTTATGAGCTAAAGATACAACTAATTCAACAGTATCCTCATCCATGGCACCTATGTAGTAACCATCTCTTTTTATCTCGGGCATAACTATCAATTCCATAAGTCTCTCTATCCCCATAGCAAAACCAACAGCAGGTGTAGCTTTTCCATCTAAAAACTCTACAAGTTTATCGTATCGTCCACCACCTGCAATTGCACTTTGGCTTCCGATGTCATCACTCACAAATTCAAATGCAGTTTTAGAGTAGTAATCAAGTCCACGAACAAGATTTGTATCTATCTCATACTCGATTCCATTATCATTAAGAATCTTTTTTAGTTTCTCAAAATCACTATCACAATTATCACAAAGAGAGTGAATTAGTTTAGGAGCACCCTCATAAAGTATTTGACATTTATCATTTTTACAATCAAGTACACGGATAGGATTCGTATCTAATCTTCTTACACAATCTTCACAAATCCCATCTTCACACTCTTTTACAAAATTTACTAAAGCGTTACGATATTGAGGCATACAGTTTGAATCACCTAAAGAGTTTAATTGAAGTTTATAAGTGATTCCACATCTTTTTAGAATGTCACTTGTCATCATAATCATATTTGCATCTTCATAAACAGAATCTACTCCAAAACTCTCAACACCAAATTGATGAAACTGTCTTAAGCGACCTTTTTGTGGTCTCTCATATCTAAACATAGAACCATGATAAAAGAAACGGTGAATCCCACCAGCTTTGTCAAGTTTTTTCTGAACAAAAGCACGAACAACCCCAGCAGTACCCTCAGGGCGAAGACAAACATCATTTTCACCCTTATCTGTGAACTGATACATCTCTTTTCCAACAATATCACTAGATTCACCAACAGAGCGTTTAAAAAGAGCAGTCTCTTCTAAAAGTGGAGTTTCAATAAAGTGAAAACCATACTTCTGAGCTACATCAGTAGCTATGTTTATAAAGTAAGTAAATCTTTCATAATCCTCACTTAAAATATCGTTCATCCCTCTTAGTGACTTAATCATTTGTGTCCTTTATATCTTGAAAATTTATTGATTATTATAAGTTCTTTTGACTAAGAACTTGAGTTTGAAAGGATACCATTTTTTACTATTTTATCCAATGATTTAGGATGGCTATAAATAAGATATTAACAATGATATTATATTTTACCTAATATTTGTAAAGTCCTATTGCATAATTTTCATTTTTGATAATAAAACAAGAGATAAATGATAAAATACAAATAATTAATTACTA
>JAYEKJ010000213.1:0-5705 GCA_034660975.1 Campylobacterota bacterium | reverse complement strand
TAATCCAAACCCATCTTAGCAGGATTTAAAATATTATTTGGGTCAAATGCCATCTTGATAGATTTAAAAAGATTCATCTCTTCATCTGTGAAAGCCATGTGCATATATGGAGCTTTTGCAAGACCGATTCCATGCTCACCACTTAGAGTTCCACCTAAATCTATCGTTGCTTGAAAAACCTCTTCGATAGCTTTATAAGCGATTTTTACCTGTTCAGGGTCTTTTCCATCTACCATCACATTAGTATGAACATTTCCATCACCAGTATGACCAAAACATGGGATGTTTATTTGGTATTTATCAGCTATGGCATAAAACTTTTCTAGTAGTTCAGGTAAAACTGCTCTTGGAACTGTTACATCCTCATTTAGTTTTTTACTTCCATAAACACTTAGAGCTGGAGATGCGTTTCTACGAGCGAACCAAATATCAGCAGCCTCTTTATCATCTTTTGCAATTCTAAATTCACTACACCCGTTCTCACGAAAAACTTTCTCTATTTGTGCAAGTTGAAAATTTAAATCCTCTTCAAGATTTCCATCAACATCAGTCACAAGTAAAGCACCAGCATCAACCGGGAGACCTTTGTTGAAAGTTTGCTCAACTGCACGGATAGTTAAGTTATCTAAAAACTCCATAGCAACTGGTGTGATTCCACTTGCCATTGTTTTATAAACCGATTCCATCGCATCGTGAACAGTTGGGAAGATTCCCATAGCTGTTTTTGTAAGTTTTGGTTTAGGAATCAGTCTTAAAGTGATTTCACTAAGCACTGCTAAAGTACCCTCAGAAGCCACAAGAATCCCAGAGATGTTATAACCAGCAACATCTTTAATAGTTTTTTTACCAGCTTTGATAACATCACCATTTGGAAGTACAGCACGAGTAGCCATCACATAATCTTTTGTGATTCCATACTTTGCAGCTCTCATCCCACCAGCATTTTCACTCACATTTCCACCTAGAGTTGAGTACTCTTGAGAAGCTGGATCTGGTGGATAAAACAGACCAATCTCCTCTACGGCTCTTTGTAAGTCCATGTTGATAACACCTGGCTGAACAATAGCTACCATATTTTTCACATCGATTTCAAGAATCTTGTTCATATGTTTTTCCATAGCTAAAACGATTCCACCAGAACTTGGTAATGCCCCACCAGTAAAACCACTTCCCGCACCACGAGGAACTATGACGATTTTGTGTTGATTACAGTACTTTAGAATCTCAGATATATCCGATTCATCTCTTGGAAATATAACAGCATCAGGCTCAAAATGCTCTCTTGTTGCATCATAAGAGTAAGCTATCAAATGTGCTTTATCACTATAAATATTTTCATCACCAACTATATTGGTAAAATGTTCTATATGTTTTATATCTATCATATATATACTCCTTAACTTTAAATTTATTTTCTTTTTCTATCTTTGAACCAATAGATAGAAAATTCTCTACATTCATTATTCCAAAAACTATAACACAAAAATGAAATTTTATTACGATCACTTTTACACTCTAAATGACTTCCATCAAATTCACAGTTTTTAAATTTTGATTTTACATAATCTACTTTTTTACCAAGTAACATAAGCTTATTATCTTTTATCCCAAGTTTTATCATAGCTTTTACATGTTTTTGTTTTACATTAATAACATACAATTTTCTATTTTTTTTGTAAAAAGAGAAACTAGGTCCATATTTTTCAATATAATCTGCTGAATAAAATGGATACTTATCTTTCTTTTTATCAAATTGAAATGGTTCACCAATAAACTCTATAAGATCATCAACAGAATCATTAGGTTTTAATGAGGAAAACCTATTTATATCATATCTATTATCTGAAGCTTTAGAACCACTATTTATATTATTTTTTCTATATTTCGTATCTAATGAGATAGTTAATTTTAAATCATTTTTTAAATCAATATCTCCATTTCTTGATATATAGCCATTTTTACTAACTTTTATTTTATACTTACCTTTTTTCAGTTGTATTCCATCATAGTATTTATCTTTAATATTCATAATTTGTACTTTGGCATTAGATGGCTTTGTTTGTATAGTTAAACTAAAAGTTGTTGGCTTCTCATTTGAAAAATTAAATGATGATTTTTCTCTATTTTTGATAGTTTTTTGATAATCTAAGTTTTTATCTATTTTGAAATAAAAGTCTCCCATAACAGAAGAGCTTGTCCATGGCAATTGTTTATCATTACTATCTCTATAAACTGAAATTCTTGTTTTTTTAAACACTTCATTTAAAGTCAAATTTGGTTTTTTTATATTTCTAATTAAATATTTTGTAAAAAGTCCATTTCTACCCTTACCGTCACTAGCTACCTTTCCCGGAGCTGTCGCATAAGATATATACATCCCTTTTGCATTATTTATTTGTGCAAGACCACCTCCACCACTTCTACTAAAAGGGTCATTTCTACAAGCATCCAATACAACTATATTAAGTCTGTTACCACTCTCTTCCATTTTATCTATAAGCATATTTATAGCTAAAGATTCGTATTCAACCTCATTTTTTTCTGGTATATTTGCATCAGTTGGTATGAGATAATTTCTACCATCTACCTCAACACCATGTCCAGCATAGTAAAAAAATCCAACTCCACCAGCACTTAATTTTTTTGTAAATTTTCTGATAATTTTTTTCATATCCCTAAGAGATCCCTCTTTTAGATAAAGAACATCAAACCCTTGTGAAGCTAAAACTTTTTGTATATCATAAGCATCATTTTTAGAATTTTTTAATTTAGAAAAATATTTATATTGACTATTTCCTATAACTAATGCTGTTTTAGCTTCATTTTTATACTTTTTAAGAAACAACCCTCTCTCATTAGAAGCAAATGATATTGTAACAAATAGTATAAGGAGTAAAGATACTAGCTTAAGTTGCATTTTATTTACCTAAGATTTTAAACTTATCTAGCAAATAATGAAGTTTTTCATCCCCATTTTTTATAATCTCATACAACTCTTTGTTATTGTTATTAGAATCAACTAACAAACTATAATAGTGTGGTTCATACTCCTCTAACTCATCACTACCCTCACCCCACCAAAAAGCATCTATCTCCTCTACCCTCATATAAAAAGGTAAAACTACATTATCTTGAACTAGTGGTGCTTGAGAGATATTTAGAATCTTAAAACTTTTTGCATCAAGAGTGTAAAGTTTTTGATCTAAGTAAAAAAACACTAAACCAACTGAACTAGCTACACTTAGTTTGTTAAAATCCTCTTTTAAAGGTGTTGGATGACCATTAAAAGATAGAATCGTTGCAAATATATCTGGGTGAATCCATTGTAGATGTTTAGTCGCTGTTGTAACTCTGTAATAAATCTCTTCACTAGGAGCAACTAAGAATCCTCTTGTATATCCAAATGCAAGAACGGCTGTGTCACCAACTTGAACTTTCCATTTTCCACTAGGGAATGCTGAGTGTCTTAATGAACCATACTCACTTATTTTTAGAGTTGCGATTTGTGTCTCTTTATCAAAACTCTCTACTGCAATATTTTTCAAAATTGTACTATGCTCATTAGATAATTTATGCACAATAAAACCACTCATCCCAACATCAATATTCTCTATTTTTATAGTTGCAATATTGTTCTCATTATCGACACTTATAAGGGGTGATTTAACAACTGATGCGAACATTCCACTAACAAAAATTAAACATAAAACTATAAACTTCATCTATCTACTTTGTATTAATCTCATGCGATTATACCTCAACTAAGCCAGTTTTAGCTAAAGTTGCACAATTATTTTTTTTAGGATTAAAACTTGATACGATTTTTCATACTTTTTTTGTTTATTACATCACTATTTGGGGCTGAAGTTAAAAATTATCGTTGGTTAAATGGTGAGACTTATTTGGTGTTTTTAGAGAGAATTAAACTACCAACAAAGATACTATATTATGACCTTGAAAAAGATGACCAGAGATTAACTGAAGAGATGCGTACTGGTGTTAACTACCAGATACTTAGAGATACTAATGGTGAGATTGAACAAGTTTTATTACCACTTAATGATGAACTACAAATCCATATCTACAAAAAAAATAATAACTACAAATTTGAAGCTATCCCTATTATCAGTACAACAAAAACAGAAGCTTTTAGTCTAGAGATAACTCGCTCACCAAACTATGACATAATGAAACAAACTGGCTCAAAAAAGTTAGCTCAAATCTTTACTGCAAGTTTTAGAAACTCCCTAAATTTTAAAAGAGATTTACGAGTTGGTGACAAACTTGTGATGATTTATGATCAAAAATACCGTTTAGGCAAACCTTTTTCTATGCCAACACTCAAAGTTGCAATGATTGAGATGAGAGGGAAACAACACTTTATCTATCTCAATGATGATGATAGATATTATGACCATAAAGGGCATGAGGTTGAGGGGTTTTTACTTGCCCGTCCAGTTAAAGGTGCTAGAATCTCTTCATACTTTACAAAAAGAAGGTTCCATCCAATTCTAAAAAAATGGAAAGCTCACTTAGGAATCGATTATGCAGCTAGAAGAGGAACACCGATAGTAGCAGCAGGAAGTGGTAAAGTTATCTATGCTGCAAGGATGGGTGCTTATGGAAATCTTGTAAAAATCCGCCATGCTGATGGCTATGAGACTAGATATGCTCACATGAAATCGTTTCGTAGAGGAATCAAAAGAGGTAAAAGAGTTAAAAAAGGTCAAACTATCGGTTATGTAGGGACAACTGGTCGCTCTACTGGTCCACATCTTCATTTTGAGCTAAGAAAAAGAGGTCGTGCTATAAATCCACTAAAAGTTGTTCAAGTAACAACTAAAAAGTTAAAAGGTAAAAATAAAAAAGCCTTTGTGAAACTTAAAAATAATTATAACGAGAGTATAAACTTGCACCTAGAAAATAAAACAAGCTATAAAAAAATAGCTAATAATGATGGATCTTGTTATTTTTACAATGGAAATTTTACCAATGGTTAAAATAGATTCACTAGAGAGATTAACAAACCCTAAATTTGTAAAACCTGTTCTTATCAACTACACTCTAAATGAGAAAAAAAAGATGTGGGAAGCTGTTATTAGCCACGATAGCGTTTCTATTTTACTATGGCATAGAGATAAAAAAGCCCTAGTTGTTGTTAAACAGTTTCGCCCACCTGTAATGAATAAAAATAAAACAAACGGCTACACTTATGAGCTATGTGCTGGAATCGTAGATAAAGATACAACAAATGTTCAGATAGCCAAAGAGGAGATTCTTGAAGAGTGTGGCTATGATGTGGATGTAGATACCATCAAAGAGATTCACACATACTACACAAGTGTTGGAATCTCAGGCTCTCAACAAACCATGTACTATGCTGAGTGTGATGATAGCATGAAAGTAAATGATGGCGGTGGTTTAGAAGAGGAGGAGATAGAGGTTCTTTATATAAAACTAGAAGATGCGAAAGATTTTATGTTTAATAATCAGTTTCAAAAAACTCCAGGATTAATGGTTGGATTTTACTGGTTTTTCGAGAATATTAAAAAATTATAACAAAAACTAATAAAATATTGATTTTAGTAACATTGTATTTAAAAACAATCAAAAGCCAATAAATTTATTTACAAATATTAAATAATATTATAATATGCCTCTATCTTACAATTCAGGAAGAAAGAAGAGTTTAACCCGAATTATGT
>JAYEKJ010000212.1:0-5724 GCA_034660975.1 Campylobacterota bacterium | reverse complement strand
ACAATAAACTTAAAAAGGGAAAAAATGCAAACAACAGTAGAAGATTTAGAATCTGAGTTACAAGAGGTGCTTTTAAATATAGAGACTATCGCTCAAAAAGTGCAAGAGAAAGAGATGGATGCTTATGCAGGTTTTATGGAATCTGAAAAATGGAAAAATAGAGTTGTTGAGATAGGAAACCTACTAAAAGAGAAAGGTATCGATATAACTACAAGAGTTGACTAAGCCACCTTTATGAGTGATTCTACATACAAATATCTTCTTATCCTTAGTATGATTCTATGGGGTGGTGGTTGGAGTGCTTTAAAAGTTTTAACTCCTGAACTCTCTATGGAGGTTATCGTATTTTGGAGATTTTTTATTATGAGTCTCTCATTTTTACCAATTCTTCTTTTTTTCAATAGACCAATTATCTTAAACAGATCAAATCTAAAATATATTCTCTCAAGTTCTGTTTTAAATATAGCTTTTATGGTCTCCTCATTTTTTGGAATCAAATATGGTCTTGCCGGTGGTGGTGGAGTTATTATCACTACACTCACACCAATTATGACTTTTTTACTTGTAGCTATTATCTTTAGAAAACATCTACAAAAATTTCAGTATATTGGAATCACTCTTGGCTTAATTGGTGCTACGATTATGCTCCAAATCACTGATATAAACCTATTTTTAAACGGCTCAAATATCTACTTTTTACTCTGTGCAATTATATGGGCAGGAGTTACTTTGCTATCTCAATATTCACACAGCCATATCCACCCAATCCATTATAGTTTTATCATCTCATTTATAGCAACCATTGTAACTCTGTTGTTTGGACTATTTAGCGATGTTAATCTATTAAGTGTATTTGAGCAAGATTCAAGGTTTTGGATAGCATTAATTTATCTGAGTGTTTTTGGTCAAACAATAGCAACAACTATTTATTTTATGGTTTCAGGAAAGCTTGGAAGTGAAGTTACAAGTTCATATATGTTTTTAGTACCAATCTTCGCTCTAGTTATCGCTTGGTTAGTTTTAGATGAAGCTATGCAGTTTCATATAATTGTTGGTGGGATGATAAGTTTACTTGCTGTTTATTTTATAAATAAAAATTAATCCCATAAAACACTCACCCCATACTCTTGGCTTAAAATGATATACTTTTTATAATAGATTTTTTTACCATACTTTTTACTCAGTAATTCAACCTCAATAGAATCATCTTCAAGTAACTCCCTTATCTCTTTATATGTAAGCCATTTTCCATATCTAGCTAATGCGTTTTGCCATATTTTGAAATCACAGGTTGATCTCTGTGTTAGCTCAAACATCTCACCATCTTCGGTTTTCCAGTTAGCATTTGAACAAGCATAAAGCTTCACTTTTTTCCCACTAACCTCTTTATCTCTTACCTCAATATCACCATCTTCACAATATGGACATTTTCCTAAAATCATCTTGAACTCCTGATTTAAGGATAATAGTATAAATTATTACAAAGTTATTAAAATATGACTATTTGCAATATTTTAACTAAATAGAAGTGTATCCTCAATATTTTTATAAGTTAGAGATTCATCAATTACTGAAAATTTATATTTTTTTTGAAGTGTATGTAGCTTAGATAGTTGATTGTTACTTGCAATTATATAAATATTATGTGAATTAATAATCTTTTTAAAAACTGGATATTTTTTTACAAGTAAGATCAAAAATTCAATCCCATTTTCAAAACTAGAGCCTTTAAAATTGTAATCTATGATTATTTTATTTGGAATATTACTATTCATCCAAACATTTAAGAGTGACAATTTTGCATAACAAAAGAAGTTCCACTTATCTAATGGTGCTTCAATAATATCTTTAAATATTTTAAGTGTATCAAGTTCTGCTGATACTACAAGAATATTTTGTTTTTCTAGGTGAATATACTCTTCAAGTTTATCTCTTCTTATTCTATCTTTATGCATCAAATATCTATAAGTAGAGGGGATTGTTTTACCCATATTCTTTTTTAAATAGTTAGTTATCTCTATAGATTCTTTAGCTCTTGTCCATATATAAAACTCAAGCTCACCACAATAGTGTTGAGATATCAGAATCGCTTGTTGATATGCTTTATTTAAACGCTTTAACACCTCAGATTTTAATGGTTGTGATGAAGATACCACCTCTACACTCTTTGTCAAATTATTATTATATAAAAAACGATGCATCCATTTAGTAAACTCAATCACCTCTTTATGTTCTATAAGTAACTTCTCCAATTTATCATCTACAAATAAACAATCAATCTCACTTAATTCATCAATTACAAAAGTAAAGTATGGTGAAAATAGTTTAGAGTTTAATTTAGGGGAGCTTTTTACATTACTAAAAGCTATCGATATAGCATCTAATAGAGGCGTTGTTAATGCTTTTAGAATCTCTTTGAGTTCAAGCCCTTTTGTTGAGTTTACATAAGATATTTGTGATTCAAAAGTCTCAATAAATATTAACCTATTCTCTTGAATCTTAGCTACATCTTTTGAATTTTTTATAATACATAAAATATTTTTGGAGATAACAGTATGTGAAATATTTATCTCAAACATAAAAGTTGAAAGAACTGAATAGATAATCTCTGTATATTCATCCTCTGAGATATCTTCATCTCCAAATATCTCATCTATAAGTGAATTTAAAGTGCTTGTTTCAGAATCCTCTAGTGAAAAATGTGATTTATCAAGATATTTTTCTAGATATGTTGTAGATATTTTATAAACATATTTTTTTTTCTCAACTTGCAACTCTCTTATCTTTTTAATTTTCAATGCAGTTTCTTTTTTTTCTTCATATAGTTCATCTAATAACTCTACAAATTTATCACTATTAAAAGGTTTATATATCACTCCCAATATATTATCTTTTATAGAGCTTGATAAAAAACAATTACTAGATGCTGAAGTGATAAACACAACTTCTAAAGATTCTAGTTTTCCAGTATCTTGTAAAATCTCAATAAACTCATTACCATTCAAATTTGGCATATTAACATCAGTAATTATGAGTTTAATAGGATAATCCTTCCCCATCATCTCAAACGCTTCCATCCCATCAGAGGCAGTATAGATAAACTCCTCTTTAAATTCAAAACCTTTAAGTTTATTAGTTAATAATGCTTTTTTCACTATTTTAACAATCATTTTGCTATCATCAACTATTAAGGTTGGGAGAGGTTCCATTTAGTATCCTAATTTCTATTGTCATATTCTGACATAATTTTGCTAAAATTCTATCTATGAATGAATATACAGAAAAATTTAATAACTCAATCAAAAATACATTTTTTTTTAAACTTCCTAACTCTGAACAAGAGTTTATAAAAACTAAATCTCTTGAACTCAAATTTTCACATCAAGAGATTAAACAGATAATAGATATTGCTAGAGATTTGGAGATGTGGAATGAAAAATCTATAATAGATATATTTCCAGAGCATAATCAAAAAAAAGTTGTCTTTACTAGACTTCGTAAAGCCTATGATGAGATTCGCTTTAAACCTAACTCTTATGAGAACTTTGAACTTAAAAATATCCCCACTGAACAAAAATACAGATTTAAAACTGAAGCTAAAGAGGGGTTTGGTTTAGGTCTTTGCCCTGTTGCATCTGAGAAGACTCGTTGTTGTAACCTTTTAACTCTTGATGCGGTTGAGAGTTGTGGATTTGACTGCTCTTACTGCTCTATTCAGAGTTTTTACAAGCAAAATACAATCACTTTTGATTCTGGATTTGCAAATAAACTAAAGAATCTAAATCTTGATAAAAATAAAACTTATCACATAGGAACTGGTCAAGCTTCTGATTCTTTGATGTTTGGGAATCGTGAGGGGATTTTAGATTCTCTTTTTGAGTTTGCTAAAGAGAATCCAAATGTGATTTTAGAGTTTAAAACCAAATCAGATAACATAAAATACTTTTTGCAAAATGATGTACCCTCAAATATTTTATGTACTTGGTCACTCAACACTCCAACTATCATACAAAATGAGGAGCATCTTACAACTTCACTAGAGAAAAGAATCTCTTCAGCTAGAAAATTGGCAGATAAAGGGGTGAAAGTTGGTTTTCACTTTCACCCTATTGTAGAGTATGAAAATTATATTCAAGAATACAAAGAGGTTTATACCCAACTCATAGATTCTTTTAAAGCTGAGGAGGTGGCACTTGTTAGTTTTGGAACACTTACATTTATTAAACCTGTTATAAAACAGCTTCGTGAGAGAGAATTTAGAAGCAAAATCACTCAGATGCCTTTTGTGAATGCTAGTGGAAAAAGTTCCTACCCCGATACAACTAAAGTTGAGATGTTCAAATCAGCTTATGAGAGTTTCAAGCCTTGGCACGATAAAGTATTTTTCTATCTCTGCATGGAGGAACATCAGATGTGGAGTAAAACTTTTGGTTATCAGTACTCAACAAACAATGATTTTGAAAGAGCGATGCTTGGTGCTTATTGTAAAAAAACAAATCGTGATTATTTAATTTAAGGGATAATATGAATTTTCAAACAGAATCAAAGAGAGACAACTACTTTTTGTCACAACACACCAGCCATTTTTTATACTTGGTATCATAAGTGCCATTGTTATGATGCTTATATTTGCACTCAGTTGTAAGGGGATATTTTCACTTCAAACTGAGATTCTAAACTTTCATGTTTACTCTCTTGTTTTTATCGTTTTTACAAATGTTTTTACAGGTTTTTTATTTACAACATTTCCAAGATTTTGCCAAAGTGAGGTGATTAGTAAAAAGTTTTATACAAATATTTTTTATTTTACAACTCTTGGTTCACTTCTATTTTTGGTAGGTTCATTTATAAACCATACACTTATGTTTATAGGGATAATAATTTTATTTATATCTCAAATCTATATGGTTTTCAAACTAAGAAGCATATATAAAACTGCTAATGCAGTAGATAAAAAAGATGCTTTTTGGATTCTAAATGCTCAATACTTTGGTGTTTTAGGGCATCTTCTATTTTTGTTTATTGAGTTAAGTAGATATATTGGCTTAGATATTGAGCTTATAGGTATAGCTACAAACATCTCTTTTTATATGTTTTTAATCTTTTTAGCATTTAGTGTTGCACAAAGGATGATTCCATTCTTCTCTCACTCTTTTGCACAAAAAAATGAGAATTTTGTAAAGATTATATTTGTTTTATTTATCTTAAAAACTCTATTTAGTGCAGTTGATTTTAAAATGGCTGAGATTGGGGTTGATATAATTATCGGTTGCTATATGCTTTTAGAGTTTAAAAGATGGGAACTAAACCCTTTTAACTCCCCCTCAATTCTTTGGGTACTTCATTTATCACTATTTTGGCTACCAACAGCTTTTTTACTCTCAGCTATAAGTCTAAGTGCTGAGATATTTTTAGACACATCTTTTTACTTTTTAAATACCCACCTTTTAGCGATTGGATTTTTAACAACAGTTCTAATCGGTTTTGGAACAAGAGTAACACTAGGACACTCAGGACAAGCACCACACGCTGATAGATTGGCATCAAATATCTTTTGGTTTATTCAAGTTGTTGTTATTTTAAGAGCTTTATATAGTCTAAATGTAGCTTTTGGATGGGGAGTTGATTTCTTGTTTGATATCTCATTTACAGCTTGGTTGATTTTGTTTCTTGTATGGGCTGGACGATATGGGAAAGTTTTAGTTTTTGGAACTAAACTTTAAA
>JAYEKJ010000211.1:0-5745 GCA_034660975.1 Campylobacterota bacterium | reverse complement strand
TGTAAAATGCCATTGGCTAGTATTTTTGGAAAATCCTTGAGGCTACTAGTAGCCCCTACGGAATTTCGCCTTGTACTATAATACAATCTAGTCGTTTGAGTATTTACTTTTTAGTGGGGATTGGTATAATATTTCTGCTACCTTCCCCATATGCGAATATACTCAGAACTGTTTTTAAAATGTGGGGGAAAATCAAAATAAACTCTAAAAGATTTAGCTGATTTAGGTTTCAGGTCTCTCGCTACCACAAATGTTTTCACTACAGTTTGTGGTCTATATTTAGCCTTTGAACCACCATAGAAAAACTCAATAAATCCCATAGGATTAAATAGTGTTCCTTCCTTTATATCTCTAGGATCACTTTTATTTACAAGCTTTATCTCAATAGTAACTTTACCAATTTTATACTCACCCTCATTCTTAACAACACCTGTATAAAGAACTTTTTCTATATTTAATAATCTTTTACTCTCTAAACGATAAAGTTTTACTTTTTTTGTATATATATCAACAACAAGTATTAAAGAGATAGCTAATAGGATACAGAATAAAAATATTGAAAAAAGTGTTGGTAATATCAATTTATTTTTTACTTTAGTATAGACAAAAATAGAACTAATTGTAAATAGTAATATCACTAACTCAAGCATAATAATATGCCAAGCATTAAATAGTGTCATTGACAACTACTATCTATGGAGATATTGTAATCCTTTGAATATGTGAAAGGCTCTATAAACATTTTAAACTCTCTTATCTCCCCTTTAGAGATATCATTTTCAAAAATAGATGCTTTTTTAAATGGGCTAAATGGGAAAATAAAATCTTTTATTTTATTACCAGCTACTTTATAAGCATTTGCAGTAATTTTACAACTAATAAAATCAAATTTTGAACTATTACTAATAGTTCCTTTTATAACAACAGCTTTAGTAAATGATAATTTTTTTTGACTTGAAAGAATAAGTTCATTTTTAAAAACAAATTTGTGCATCTGGGTATAACCAAGTGTAGGGCCAAATATTAATATAAAAAATGATAAAAAGACTAATAAAATTGATAAACCAAGCTTAGCTCTTAAAAGGATTGCTAAAACAATAAAAAGGATAAAAAGGGCAAAAACACTACCAAAAAGAACATAATCATAGATGATTAAGTTATTTATAAAGGCAGTGATTTTAGCTTTCACTAATCTTTCCTAGAACTCTTCTCAGCAATTCCACTTATATCAAATCTACGAGCTAACTCCTGCTTGATTCTATCAGGAGAAATATTTTTAACAGCTAATGCTACTAACATATGATAAGTTAAATCAGCTGCTTCATATATAATCTCTTTTTCATCATCATCTTTATATGCAAAACTAAACTCCCCAGCTTCCTCTACAACTTTTTTCAAAATTGTATTTTCACCTTTATGAATTAATTTTGCAGTCCATGAAGTGCTAGGGTCTGCATTTTTTCTCTCCCCAATCGTATGATAGAGTGTATCTATCACACCATACATAGCATCAGTATTTACCTCTACTTGAGAGTTCTCTTCACCTGATTCTAACTCTCTAAAAAAACATGAGCGACGACCTGTATGACATGCCACACCCTCTTGAGTAACTTTTATAAGTAGAGTATCATCATCACAATCAAGAGAGAAAGAGTGGATATTTTGAGTGTGTCCACTCGATTCACCTTTTTTCCAGATTCTTTGTTTAGAGCGAGAGAAATAGTGAGCAACTTTTGTAGATAAAGATAACTCTAAAGCCTCTTTATCCATATAAGCCATCATTAAAACTTCGTTATTTTCAACATCTTGAACAATAACAGGAAGAAGTTCACACTTCTCCCAATCAACTCTATTTAAAGCTGTATCTAAACTCATTATTTAGCCGTTACTCTTTTTTGAGCATCTTTTGTATCAACCCAAATATTTGGAGTTGATCCACCAGGTGTTAAGAAAATTTTAGCATCTTTATTAACTGTAAGTGCTTCATTGAACTTACCTTGAACTTTGATTTGCTCTAATGCTAAAAGTTTAGTAGTTAAAGATTTAGAGATTAAAAGATTTGCTTTAGCTTGTGCATCTGCTTCAATAGTTACAGCATCTGCCTTACCTTGAGCTTCAATTCTAGCTTTTTCTGCAACACCACGAGCCTCTTCAGCTCTTTTGAATGCTTCTTGTTTCGCTCTCTCAACCTCTTGTTCAGCTCTTTGAACCTCTTGTTTAGCAACCTGAACTCTCTCAATTTGCTCTTTTACTTTTTGAGGTAATCCAATCTCACGAAGTTGAACCGATTGTAAAACAGCTGGTGAATTTTTAAGGGCAACTACAGAATCACGAACACCCTTATCTATCTCAGCTGCAATTTTATTTCTTAGTTGAGGAAGAGATTCTGCATCATACTTACCAATAACATTTCTTACAACATCTCTAACAACAGGGTTGATAATTTTATCTTCCCAAGAAAATCCCCAGTTAGAGATTGTTTGTGCTGCGAACTGAGAATTAAGTCTATATTGAACAGTAAGCTCAATTGTAACTGGAAGACCACGCTTATCAAGAACAGTAACTGCTGGTTTTGCACCAATGCCTGACAATCCACTACTAGCTTCTATACGAGAAGCATAGTTTATGATACGAATTTTAGTATCTACAACATATACTTTTTGAATAACAGGCACAATAAAGTGAAGTC
Organism: Campylobacterota bacterium; assembly: GCA_034660975.1. Classification (GTDB taxonomy): domain Bacteria; phylum Campylobacterota; class Campylobacteria; order Campylobacterales; family Sulfurimonadaceae; genus Sulfurimonas. The sequence goes on along the minus strand of JAYEKJ010000211.1, from coordinate 3,056 downwards.
CCGGAAGTAGTGCTTGATCTTGGTACTTACCATTTGTACTCAAAATACCACGCTGACCCTCTTCAATGATAGTAAATGGTTTAGCCATAACTAACATTAAAACAATAGCGATTAAAAAATAAACTATACCAGCTTTTCCACCACCAAAATTCATATCTATTTTAGGTAATTCTGGACCTTTTCCACCGCCATTACCACCACCTGAGCCACCAGTATATTTTTTATTATTACTGTTGCTCTCACTCTTTTTCTTGTTAAAATAATCGTTCATATCTGATGCCATAAGTAAGTTTTCCTTCATTTTATCTATTTCCTAATCTATATAAGTCAAATAATGTTCATATTTAGCATTTCTACCAAATACAATATCAAAATAAGTACTCTGAATCTTCTCTGTCATCTCACCACGAGAACCACAACCAATCTCTCTAGCATCTACCATCGCAACTGGTGTTATCTCTGCTGCTGTACCAGTTAAAAATGCCTCATCCGCAACATAAACCTCTTCTCTAGTGATTCTACGACGAGTTACTTTAATTCCGAAATCTTCAGCCATCTCTATAACCATTTTTTGAGTAATAGACGCTAAAGAGTTATCATTTGGAGGTGTGATTAACTCCCCATTTTTTACCATGAAAAAACATGCTCCAGAAGCTTCTGCTACATAACCTTGATCATCTAAAAGAAGTGCCTCATCATAACCACAATCGATAGCTTCAAATTTTGCCATTTGAGAGTTTAAATAGTTTGCTGATGCTTTTGCTTTACCCATATTTGAAGTGTTAGCTGGTCTTGTCATTGAAGCAATTTTAAGTCTAATCCCTTTGCGAAGACCCTCTTCACCAAGGTAAGCACCCCATTCCCAAGCTGACATCACTGTCTCAACCGGAGCATCTTTATGATAAACACCCATAACTCCATAACCTAAAAATGCGAAAGGACGAAGATAAACATTATCACCAGTAAATTCATTTTTTCTTATCAAATCAATCTGTGCTTGATTCATCTCCTCCACAGAGTAAGGGATATCAATTAAAGTCATTTTTGCTGATTCTTTTAGTCTTGCTGTATGCTCATTAAGACGAAATATAGCGTAACCTTTCGCTGTTTTGTAAGCTTTTGTCCCCTCTATTACACCATTCCCATAATGAAGTGTATGCGAAAGTACATGTATCTTTGCATCATCCCAATTTACAAATTCTCCATTCATCCAAATATACTTGGCTGCGTCCATAAAATCTCCGATTTTTACTTATTATTTTAATTATTTGTATTCTATCCAAAATGGTGTTTATAATCTATTAATGGTACATCCATAATAAATTTAAGCTGAAAATATAAAGGTTAAAAGTGAGTTTAAGTATTTTTACATATAATGAGAATAATAAATAAAACAGATGAAAAAGGGGCAAATTTGTCAAAAACAGAACAAAAACCACTTGGTGATACAGTTGTTGATGCTGAATCAGAAGTAGTTGTTGAAAAAAAAGAGAAAACACTCGACGAGATTAATGCTATGCGAGAAGCTAGAGAAGCGATTGTCTCTACTGAAGAGGCTCAAGAGATAGCTGAACAAGAAAGAATTTGGGCTGAACAAGAAAAAATATCTTCTCAAACCGAAGAAAAAATAGATGCGACAACATCTTCACCTAAATTTGAAAAATTACCTCATGATCATGTTTATGCAAAATACGAAGATATTGATCAAGCTCAACTTCAAAAAGATATTGAAGATATTAAAAAAACAATTGGAAAACCAGTTTATAAAGATTATTTGCATGTAAGAAAAATGCAAAACTGGTCAAGAGCATTTAGTGTATCTGGATTTTTTATGATGTTTGTTGTAACTGCATTAGAACTCTCAATAGGACTTAGTGGCTTTTGGTTTTGGGCATTATCAATTATCTCTGCCGTTTTAATTGGTGTTGGAAATGTTGGACATTGGGCAAATGTTGCTCACCCTATTATGCATGGTGGATATGATAAGATACCAAACATACCATTAGAGTTTAAAAAATCTGGTTATGCTAGAGGAAATAGAAGATATTTAGACTGGTTAGATTGGATTAAACCTGAAGCATGGGAATATGAACATAATATTATGCATCACTACCATTTAAGTGAAGATGATGATCCGGATAATGTTGAGAGAAATATGCAATGGCTAATCCAATCAAATACTCCAATGTGGCTAAGAAGAATCTTTATTTATATTTTTGCAGCTACATGGAAATTTACATACTACGCTCCAAACACACTTAGAATCTTAGCAAACAAAGAGAGAAGAAAAAATAAACAAGAGGAGATTACAGATTATGAGATCTCTCCTTTTACAGAAAATGGTGCAAAACTATGGAAAGAATCTTATTTACCTTATGGATTAGTTAGATTTGTTGGTATTCCACTTCTATTTATCCCTCTTGGAGTTGAAGCATTTTGGAGTGCTTTAACGATTATGCTTATTGCTGAGGCTTATGCTAATCTTCACTCATTCTTAGTGATTGTACCTAATCACTCTGCTGGTGATATTTATCAATTTTCTGAGCCACATAAATCTCAAGGTGAGTTCTATCTAAGACAAATTATGGGAAGTGTTAACTACAATACTGGTTCAGACTGGATAGATTTTTTACACGGTTTTTTAAATTACCAAGTGGAGCATCATCTATTTCCAAATATGCCACTTAGTTACTACCAAACAATGCAACCACTTGTGAAAGAGGTTTGTAGAAAACACAACATTGAATATAGACAAGAGAGTGTATTTAAAAGAATTAATATGACTGTTGATCTAATGGTTGGAAAAACTAAACTTCTTAGAGTAGATGGGGTATAAACCCTCTCTACTTTATATATCTGACACTATCCACTCAGCAATAAACCTGTATAAAATAAATCATACCGTTAGCTATTTATATCTATTTCTCATAAACAAAACATCTAAAATATTATTAATTAGAGTTCTTGCCTAAGCCTCTGGAGGTGGGAGTTTAAAAATGCTAACAAATGGCATTTTACACACAAGTAAAAATGCTAACAAATGGCATTTTACACAC
>JAYEKJ010000210.1:0-23434 GCA_034660975.1 Campylobacterota bacterium | reverse complement strand
GGTATTGGTCAAAAAGAGTGACTGATGAGCATAGATTAGTTTATAAGATTGAAGAAAATCAGTTAATAATCATATCTTGTAGGTTTCATTACAATTAATTAAAATTGATATATCCATAATGTAATAATTTTTTACTATAATAACAAACAATAATAAAAAAGGTATTTTTATGCAAAGAAAAGCGTTCTCATTAATAGAATTGATGATAGTTATCGTAATTTTAGGACTACTAGCAGCTATGGTTATGCCTAGTCTTACAGGTAAAGGTGAAGAGGCTAAAAGAAATTTAGTTTGTGTTCAGATGAAAAGTATCTACAATGGTGCCCTAGATATGTTTAAGATAAACAACTCTGTTTATCCATCAACAGAAGAGGGTTTAGAAGCGTTAGTTGTTAATCCTGATGAGGAACTTTATACAAACTACTCAACAAGTGGTTATTTCAAAGATGCAAAAATGCCAAAAGATTCTTGGGGAAATCCATTTATATACATAAATGAAGAGGGTTCAGTAGAGCTTATCTCTTTAGGTGCTGATAAAAAAGAGGGTGGAAAGGATGAAGCCTCTGATATTAGAATGAGTGAGTGTAAATAGATTTTTGAGAAGATATGCTTTTTCTCTCATAGAATTACTAATTGTCATAGTAATTATCGGTGTTGTTTATACATTAGCGATAGAGAGTTTTGCAAAAGCTAGTGATAGATCGAAACAAGTTACCCTTCTTAATCTAAAAGAGTATCTACAATCGATTCCACATGAAAAAAGTGTAAAATTTTTATGTTTAGATGATTGTTCTAGTTGTGATATTTTTGTAGATGGGGAGATAGAAGAGGGGTTAAAAGGCTCTTTTGATAACTTTTTAGATACAAGTGTAAAAGTTTATAGATATGATTTTTATCAAGGGATGCAAATCTTAACAAACGAAATTTATTTTAATGAAGAAAATATAGAGGAGGATGTTTGTTTCTCCTATACAGTAGATAAAAAAGGGATAGGTGAACAGGTGTATATTCAATTCAATACAAAAGTTTATGATTACACAACTTATTTTGAAAAAACACCGGTTTATAACTCTCTAGTTGATGCTGTTGATGCTAAAGAAAAAAGTAACTATGAGGTTCTTAGATGATTTTTAAATACAAGGGTATAGATTCTAATGGAAAAAAAGTTACAGACAAGTTAGAAGCTCTCTCTCTTAGTGAAGCAAAAAGTAAAATAAAAGCTAAAAAAATCATCTATCAATCTATTAGTGAAGATAGCCCATCTATATTTGAAAACATAGACTTTAGTATGAAATATAAAATTCCTGCTAAGGAGTTATCATCCCTCTCTCGTGAACTCTCAATGTATATCCGTTCAGGTATCAGTATTGTATCTGCTTTGAAAATTGTTCAAACACACTATGAAAACAATAAAAAGATGAAACTTTTTTTAAATACTGTGAGTACAAGATTAGATGAGGGTTCAAACTTCTTTGATGCACTTGATTCTCAAAATGTTGTTGTGTTGCCGGAGTTTTTCAAACAGTCTATTCGGGTGAGTGAGAGTGGTGGAATCTTAGATGAAGTTTTGATGGAACTTTCCCGTTTTTTAAAAGAGCAAGATAGAATTAACAAAGAGATAAAAGGTGCTTTTGCTTATCCATCTTTTATGATTATCATCTCTTTACTTATGATTTCGTTTATGTTGGCTTTTGTGGTGCCACAGATAACTGGAATCTTTGAGAGTATGGATCAAGAGTTACCCAAACCTACACAAGTTGTAATTGCTATGGGCGATTTTTTTAACCATAACTTTACAACTATTTTAGCTGTTATTTTTGCATTAGTAACTGCTTTTGTAATTTTTATGAAAAAATCATATAGATTTGCTTATGGGGTTCATAAAATAATATTAAAACTTCCATATTTTGGGGAGATTGCACAAAAAAGTGAAATTGCAAGGTTCTCTTATATAGCCTCTCTTCTTACCCGTTCTGGGGTTCCATTTGTGCAAACAATAAACCTGAGTGCAAATATTTTAAATAACTTGGTTTTAAAAGAACTTTTTACACAAGCAGCTAAACAAGTTGTTGAGGGTAAACTTTTATCAAACGCCCTAAATAGTTCAAAAACAAAAATAGACCATGCTTTTATCCAGTCAATCGCTTTGGGTGAAGAGACCTCCCAAGTTGAAAATGTACTTACAAATATTTCTGAACTCTATTTTGAGGAGAATAAAGATAAAATCAGTATGCTTTTAACTCTACTAGAACCAGCTTTAATGTTGTTTGTTGGTGGAAGTATTGGTTTTATTGTTGCAGCGATGTTACTCCCTATATTTTCTATGAGTATTGGGTAGATAAGTGAATAAAAAAGGGATAGCACTTTTAATAACGCTACTTTTTATTATCGCTATTACGCTTAGTATTGGGATTGGATTAAAGCAAGTAAAAGTTGCTTCAAGTGAGATACAAAATGAAAACTTTATGTTGCAAACAACTATTATTTTAGATGATGTTTTAAAGTTTTTGAAAACATCAAAAGATTTAGAAAAAGTGGCAAGTGATAATACAGGTGAAGCTTTGTATATGTTCTTATCACAAAGTTCATTTATCCCATTTGAAGCATCAGATATAAAAATATCTTTAGAGATAGTGAGTGCTAGAGCTAAGTTAAATATAAATGCAATAGTTGATATAAATGGCTCTAAGTCTGATGTTTCAATTGCTAGAATCGAAGCTTTAAAAGTTTATCTGAGTAACTATAATATCAATGAAGATTACACTAACATATTATTAGATGTTATGGGTAAAGTTAAAGAAGATATGTCATATAATAGCGATATTTTTTATGAAAAACCATATCTATTTAGAGATTTCGTTGTATCAGACACACATCTAGGTGAAGTAAATGATTTTTATATGAAAACATATCATGATAATAATCTCAAAAATATCGATTTTGAAAAACTTTTTAGTTTTAACTCTAATATAAAAACTGCTATTGATCTTAACTATGCTAGTGCTGAAGTTTGGGAGTTGATTTTGGGGGTAGATAAATTAAGAGCTGAGGAGCTTAGTTTTGGTTCTGGTTCATATACTAAGCTTGATGAATTAGGATTATCTAATCATGAAAAATTGATGTTAGATAGATTTAAAACTAGTTATTTTGAGCCACATTTAGATGTTAACATAGAGATAATGCAAAACTCTAACATGGCGAAGATACACTTTGAATATGATATAAAAAACAAAAAAGGTTCAAATTTTAGTTATGAAATTTAATTTTAATAAAAAACTGTCAACTATTTTTCTTGATTCATACTCTGAGTATGAACAGATAGATTCAAAAGTAAATGTAATTTTATCCCCATCTTTGTATTGGGTGAAAAAAATTTCTCTCCCTGTGAAGTATATAAGAGATGTAGAAAAACTATTGCCATCTATTTTTGAAGATATACTACCTGAAGGAAATTATAGTTACTCAGCATATAAAAGTGAAAATGATGAAGAGTTTATCGTTTTTGCATATAGCGATAAAATGATTTTAGATACTCTCTCTCAAAAAGGTATCTCTTTATCAAATGTTGCAAATATATATTTTGCACAAAGTGAAATTATAGATATAGAATCTGCTTTTAAAATAAATGCAACACAAAGTATCTATATAAAAGATGAGATTCTTATCTTAATACCATGTTGCTGGATAGAGGAGATGGGAAAACTTGATGTGAGTGATATTAAACACTCTAATCATAAGATAACACTCCATCAGTTTGGGCATATTGTAGAGACTAAAAGTTTATATAAGATTGGTGCTATTTTAATGCTTATGATTTTATTATTAGGTACAGAGTATTTTATCACTGCTAAAAAAGCATCTATGGTGCTAGATGCTAAAGAGGAGATTTTCCAAAATTATAAACTAAAATCAACTACTTTTCAAAATAAAGCTTTACTCAAAAAGTATAATAGTGTTTATGCTTCACAAATAAAGATAAGAGAATATATCTCTTATCTGTTAAAATTAAAACTCAAAGATGGGGAGAGAATCTCATTTGTAAATATAAAAAATAAAAAAATGTTAGTTAGTTTTACAGGGGTAAGTAAAAATAGAGAAAGTGTTATAAAAAAGATTCTTTCCTCAAAAGGAATCTCATTTAAAATAAAATCTACTAAAGATAGTATGAGAATCGAGGCTAGTTTATGAATCGAATAAACCCACTCTATATTGGTGTATTTTTAATTATTGTAATAAGTTTTATATCTTATAAATTAATCGTAGTAACAGATGAATATAATAAAGCTAAAGATGATTATAAAGAGAGATTATCATTAGCAAATGAACTTAAAAGTTTAAAAATCGTTTATGCTGATAAAGATAGAATAAAAAAATCTCTTCAAAAGATTTTAAGGCACTCATCTCTTAGAGATGCAAAGATTAATCAAACTAAAACGAAGTCTAGTCTCAAAATTGATTCTAAAAGTATGGATATGAAAGCTTTAAATTTTTTAATGGGAAAACTTTTAAATGGTACTTATCAGATTGCTACTATAAAGATAAAAAAACTTAGTGATTTAAGAGTAGGTTTAGAGATGGAGATAAAATGGTAAAAAAAATTATTAAATTTTTCGCATATTTGAGTTTTTTTATCTTAGCAATAATCTATTTTGCACCAAAAATAAGTTTATATTATCTGTTGGAATCTAAAATCAAACCTTTAGATGTAGTGGTAACATCAGAAGTTTTAAAAGATAATGGATTCTCACTTAATATAAAAGATGCAACTGTTATAGTTAAATCTATAGAGAGTGCTAAAATTAAAGAGTTAGATATAAAACTTATTGGTTTTTATAATAGGATAGATGTATATAATATCATGCTATCATCAACAGCTAAATCTTTTATCCCCCTCCAGGTTGAGAAAATTAATATTTTACATCATCTTTTTAAGCCTTTAGATATAAACTTATTTGTAAAAGGTGGTTTTGGTGAGGCAAATATAAATGTAAATATATTAGAGAGAAAATTGCATCTTAAACTATTTCCATCTAAATTGATGAAACAAAAGTATAAAAATAGTTTACTTCATTTTAAAAAATCTGAAAATGGGGAGTTGACTTATGATAAAACTTTCTAATTCACTCTTAATCTCAACTATCTCAAAACTGCTTATTTTATTGGTAGTTGCAAAAAGTTTATCACTTGGATTATGGTGGTATTTACCAAATGATGGGATAGAGATAAAAGAAAAATATAATTATCAGCCTACATATCAAAGGGTAGTTTTTAATAATATGATAATTCAAGAGAAAAAAATTGTTAAAGAGATTCCAAAAAAAGTTACTGATAGTATTAATATTACAAATATGATTCTTAAAGGTATCTACGGCACTAACAAAAAAGCTTTTGTGATAGTTGCAATGAAAAGTTCAGCTAAAAAAACAGAAGTGATAGGGATAGGGGAGATATTTAAAGGGTATAAACTAAAATCAATAACAATCTCTAGTGCAATTTTTGAAAAAAATTCAAAAGATTATGTTTTATTATTAGAAGAGAGAAAAGGGAAAAAAGGTTCTAAATCTATCTCAAATAGTTATATCACTAAAGTAGCTAGAACTTCATCCCTCAGAGGGTCATCTATCAATTATGATAAACCAGTTGGTGTGTCTCGTAAGGATATAGCTTATTTTGCTAAAAATCCAAAACAGATATGGAGAGAGATATCGATAAAAGAGCTTAGAGATGGCAAAAAAATCATTGGATTTAAAATAAGAAAAATAAATAAAAATTCAAAATTTGCAATGCTAGGCTTACAAAAAGGTGATTTAATCACTATGGCAAATAATATTAAGTTAGAATCTTACAAAGATGCAATAGATATTTATAACAAGATAGATAAATTAGATACGATTCAAATCGTAGTTATGAGAAATAATCAAGAAGTGGAGTTAGTATATGAGATTAATTAGGAATTTTTTATTAGTAAGTGTTTTAGTATTTAGTTTATCAGCTAGAGAACAGGTAAATGTTAATTTTTCAAATTTGCAGATTCATGATTTTATTAAGTTAATCTCAAAGATAACAAATAAGAATATTCTTATCAATCATAAAGTAAATGGTACAGTTGATTTTATAAGTACAACACCTATTTATGATGATGAGTTGATTGGGATTCTAATCTCAGTTTTAGAATCAAAAGGTTACACGCTAGTAAAAAAAGGTTCTTTGTATGAGGTTGTTCGCTCAACAGATGTAGCTAAACATAACACCTCTGTGATGAAAGAGGGAACTAGAGTTGGTGGTTCACTTATGGTGACACAAGCGATAAGAGTTCAAGATGAAAATGTAGATATTGTTGCTGCTAAAATCAGGTATCTCATCTCTAAAACAGCAAAATTGATGACGATGAAAGAGAGTAATACGATTTTAGTTACAGATTATCCGAAAAATATTGAGACAATTAAAAAAGTTATAAAAGATTTAGTTGCAGATAAACAGATAATTGTAAAAGTGATTAAGATTGAAAAAACGGAAGCAAAACAACTTCAAATAAAGCTAGTTGATATTATAAAATCTATGTTTAATGAAAAAATCTCATCACAAAAAACTAAAGTAATTTTAGATGAAAATATAAATAGTCTCTTAGTTGTTGGAAACACTCTTAATGTTACTAAAATTGAGAAACTAATAAAAAAACTAGATGTGGAATCTAATGTAAATAATGGTGTAAAGATATTTGAGCTTAAAAACTCAGATGCAAAATCAGTGTTAAAATCTTTAAATGAGATAATATCAAAGCAAGTATATAAAGATCCCTCAATGAAGCCAAATGTGAGTGCTAGTGAAGAGATAAATGCGATAATTGCTATTGGTGACCCTTTAATAGTTAAGGGTATTAAGATGATTATTGATGAACTTGATAAAGAAAAATATCAAGTTTATGTACAAGCGAGAGTGGTTGAGATAAATAAAAATAACTCTAAAGATTTAGGACTAAAATGGGGATTTGATGGAGCAAATGTTGTTTCAAATGGAGGTTTATACTCTTTTTCTACAAACTTTGGAGGTTCATCTATCACATCTGCAGCAGCTAGTTTGATAACTATGCCAACAGATTTAACTGGTGGTTTTTCTCTTGGTGCAGCATTGGATTTTTTAGAGGCGAATGGTGCTTCAAAAGCATTGTCAAATCCATCTATACTGTGTGTAAATAACAAAGAATCATCTATCTATGTGGGTAAAACTATCTCTGTTTCTACTGGTAGTGTAACAAATAGTACAGTATCTGGAGTTACAAACTCTTATAAGCGGGAAGATGTTGGTTTGACTTTAAAAATAAAACCTCGTGTATCTTCATCTGATAAAGTTACCTTAGATGTTGAAGTTAGTTTAGAGAATGTTTTAGATGATGGAACAAACAATGCAAGTGGACAACCTGTCACTTCAAAACAAGAGGTAAAAACTCAAGCAATTCTTAGACATGGCGAGAATATAATTATAGGTGGACTTGTAAAAAATTACGATAGAGAATCTCTAAGTAAAATACCATTTCTAGGAGATATTCCTTTCTTAGGAGAATGGTTGTTCTCATCTACAACAAATAGCGTTGAGCAGGATAATTTAGTGGTGATTTTAACACCTTATATAATTGATGAGAGTGCAAAACTATCGCAACTTCAAAGAGATTTAGGGGTATTAGCAAAACTTCAAAAAGAGTATAATGTGGATGTGTTTAATGATCTTAAAAAGCTTAAAGAAGAATCTAAATAATGTTAAATTTAGAACCTCTCCATGATCTAAAATTAGAGATTTATGAACCAGAAGATATTGTCACAGATATAAGTGTAAGAAACTATCTTCTTTTTAGTGAGATAGATGGTGAAATCACTGCACTTATGTGTGAGAGATACCTTGTAGAAGCAAGTAATTATTATACAAAACTTCAAAATAGATATCCACTACTTATGTTAGATGAAGATTCTTATGAGAGACTTTATAACCGTTTTTTAGAGCTTCGTACTGATAAAGCTATCGAATCTATGAAACAAGATTCTGATGAGAATGATAGTGATGATGAAGATATGTCACTTACAGATTTTTTAAGAACATCATCAGATATTTTAACAAGTGAAGAATCTGCTCCTATTATTAAATTTGTAAATGCTCTATTTTATCAAGCAGTAAAAAAAAGAGCTTCAGATATTCATATAGAGGTTCAAGAGAAAAGGGGTGAGGTACGATTTAGAATCGATGGTATGCTCACAAAAAATGCAGACTTAGAGAAAAAAGTTGTAAATCTTATAGTTAGTCGTATAAAGGTTATCTCAAACCTTGATATATCAGAGAAAAGAATCCCTCAAGATGGAAGAACTCAGATAAAAATAGCTGGTCAAACGCTAGATATTCGTGTTTCTATCTTACCAACTTTTTATGGTGAGAGGGTTGTTATGAGACTTCTTATGCAAAGTTCTCAGATTCCACAAATCAATGAATTGGGTTTTGATAATGAGTTGATTGATGATGTTAAAAAATTACTTCGCTCTTCACATGGAATCATTCTTGTTACTGGACCAACTGGTAGTGGTAAAACTACCTCTCTTCACTCATTTTTAAGAGAGGTAGAATCACCTGAGAAAAATCTTATCACAGTTGAAGACCCAGTTGAATATAAATCAGATTCAATCGCTCAGATTCAGGTAAATGAAAAAGTTGGACTTACATTTGCAGCAGCTCTTCGCTCTATTTTAAGACAAGATCCAGATATTATAATGATTGGTGAGATAAGGGATGAAGAGACAGCTGCAATTGCTGTTCGTGCTGCTTTAACTGGTCACTTAGTTTTCTCAACTCTTCATACAAATTCAGCATCAGCAACTATATCAAGACTAGCAGATATGGGGATAGAACCATTTTTAATATCATCTTCACTTTTAGGGATACTCGCTCAAAGATTGACTCGTGTTTTATGTGATTCTTGTAAAGAGGAAGATGTGATTGCTGAAGATTTTGCAAAAGATTATAATTTACCAAGTGATGCAAAAATATATAAATCACTAGGGTGTAGAGAGTGTAATTATAGTGGTTATAGTGGTCGTCGCTCAATTGGTGAACTTTTAGTGATGAATGATATTGTTAAAGATTTACTAAAAACTACAACAGATGAACATACAATTAAAACTGCTCTTGAGGAGCAGGGTTTAAAAACTATCTCTGTTCAACTCAAAAAGATGTTATTAAATGGAGAGACCTCTTTAGATGAAGCGATTCGTATCGGTTTAGGGCATGAATAAGGGTAGATACGCCTTTACCCTTATAGAGGTTATGGTTGCTGTTGTGATTATCTCAACAGTAATTATGGCACTTCTTACGATGAGTGGGAATAATACCCATCTTTTTTCAAGTTTTAAAAATCAAATCAAAATTAATCAATACGCCTCTTTTTTTATCTCAAATACAGATTATGGTTTAGAAAATGAAGATGTTACCTTAGATAAACTTGTATCTGAATTTGATTTAGAAACAGATTTGAGAAGAGAATTAAAAAGTATAAAAGTTGATGTAAATTATCAAGTGATTGAGCAGATTGATATGAGTGAATTTGAAGAGAGTGATGATGAGATTGAAGAAAAATATGATGATTCTATGGAAGAAGAAGAGGAGAATGTAAACTCTAGTTTGATTATTGAGATAGGAAAAACAGTTCTAAGAGTTCATGATAGCTCGGTATCGTTACTTAGGATACAAGTACAATGAAAAATGCAAGAGGTGGTTTTACTCTTATTGAGTTGATGGTATCTATAAGTATTTTAGCAATTATGATGGTTTTTTTATATAAAAGTTATGCCTCTTTAAACAGATCAAATAATATTTATGAAAAAGAGGTAAATCTTATAAAGAGTGAACAAACAAAGAAAAAAGTGATCTATTTAGATTTTTCTTTAGCATTGCTTGAGAGTACAAAGATTCTAAATCAAGATTCAAAAGAGGATGTAATTTTTTTTCAGAGTTCTAACTCTATACATAAGATGTATAACCCTTATATCGCTTATTTGATTAAAGATGAAAAACTTTATAGATTAGAATCTCTCACAAAATTTAAAGAGTATCCATTGAGTAATGATAGTGAATTTAGTGTTGATTATTTAGGTGAAGTTAACAGTTTTAGAGTCTATAAAAGCTCTAAAAAAGTTGGTGATATTACACCTGAAGTATATTTAGTTCATATTGATTTTAAATCTAATAATGATATTTTACTAAAAATTAAAGTTCTTAATCAGTTTTAATCTTCTCTATATTTAGATATTCCACAAGGCTGGTTTGGTTTTGGTGGATTTTCTTTTAGATATGTTAAGTCCTCTAGTGTTTGGCTTAAAACTCTTTTTTGTTGAAGAAGTGGAAGCATTAAATTATCTTTTTCATTTAGTGGTATTTTCCAGTCTAGTAGTATCACTTCAACCTCTTTATCTAAATCATTTAGTGCATTATTTATATGTTTTATTGAATTCATAAAGTGATTATATCATTAATTTAGAATAATTTGGGTATAATCCCATTCTCAAATTATGAGAATTTTACACAAGGAACTATCGATGCCAAAAATGAAATCGGTAAAAGGCGCTACTAAGCGTTTTAAAGTTAAGAAAAATGGTCAAATTAAGCGTGGAAAAGCGTTTAGAAGCCACATTTTAACTAAACAAGATGCTGCAACTCGTCGTGATCAAAACAGCCCAGCTGTTGTTTCTGATGCAGATGCTGCTAACATCAAGGCTATGATTAACTAGTATTAGTTAAATCATTACATCTCCAATTTAAATATATAAATTGGGCAAGTCCATGAAAAATGGCACCTTGAACAGAATAACTGTCTGGGTAAAGAAAAAGGAAAGATATGCCAAGAGTAAAAACTGGTGTTGTTCGTAGAAGAAGACACAAAAAGATATTAAAATTAGCGAAAGGCTTTTATAGTGGTCGTCGTAAACACTTTAGAAAAGCAAAAGAGCAAATTGAAAGATCATGGGTATATGCTCATAGAGACCGTAAACAAAAGAAAAGAGATTTCCGTAAACTGTGGATTGTTCGTATTAATGCAGCAGCTCGTTTAAATGGGATGAACTATTCAACTTTCATGAACGGTGTTCATAAATCAGGTATCGAACTTGACCGTAAAATTCTTGCTGATATGGCGATGAATGATGCAGCAGCATTTAGTGCAGTTGTAGCAGCTTCAAAAGCAGCATTAGCATAGTAAGCCAAAAGACCTTTTAGGTCTTTAGCTTTTGCTACTATTACGGTTAGATTTTATTTAAAAATAAAACTGTATTGCCCTTGGAGTTATAATAGATTCCAGAAGAGTTCTTTCTCGATACAAAAACCCCTCTACCATTAAATGTTTGTGAATTTCTAAATATTTCACTTAGCATCTGAGTGTCAAATCCCACACCCTCATCAGTAATTAAGGTGATTATATAGACACAAGAACCATATTCTATTTTATCTACTTTAATATCAATTTTTTTAGAACAATTTTTCTCTTTCTCTAAAAGTGTATCAAAGTATGTATCATTATCTAATAAATAATGTTTATTCGCAGAGTCTATCCCTAAATTTCCATGCTCATAAGCGTTCATCAGTAGTTCTGTAAATACTACATTTGCTTTATAGGATACAGATATGTCAGTAGTTATCCCTTCCCAGAGTTCAGTGTACCACTCATTTGCATTATCTATTTCATCAAGGGTAGAATCAAAAGATTTATGTGATAGTTCAGTAGAGATAGAGTTTAGTCTATGTATAAATATAAGTGTAATATCATCTTCTGTGATATTTACTTTATCAAAAAAACTATTTTTTAAATCCTCTTTAGTAAAGGCATTTAAAAAATCCTCTTCAATATAGCTAATATAAAGGTTATCATCATACTTGCTTGTATTTTCTACTATACCATCACTATATATTAAAAATTTAGTTATTTCACTAATATCAATTGTATCAATATTAAAAGTTGGTTGCCATTTACATAAAGGTGGGTTGTTTGATTTTAGTTTGACTATCTCATTTTTATTATTTTGCATCAGTAATGCAGGCATAGCAAATTTAGAATAACATAGTCTATTGTCTTCATAATCCATAAGGATAAAATCGATAGATAAAGACTCCTCATCTAATAGTGTTGGTTTAATAAACTCCATAGATTCGTTAATCAATATACTAAAATCAAAATGCTCAGTTGCTAACATTTTATCTATTAGGTGATTAACAAAAGATGTCATTATCATGGCAGTTAATGATGCAGATAGACCCTTACCCATCCCATCAACCATAAGGTAAAAAGTGATATGTTCATCTATCCGTCTTGCACTATAAGCATCACCACTTAGTACATCTAGAGGTTTGTATAAGAAATCGACAAGGGAGACACCATCCGAAGTGTTCATCTGATAATAAAAATCATTTCGTAATATATTTAACTCTTTAGAAAATCCCAACTCCTCTTGATAGGAGTTATATATCTCTTTTTTTTGAAACTCTTTGAGTTTTTTATCTCTCTCCTCTTCAAGATATTTATTTGCTATTAAAAGCTTAGATACATCTTTAACAGCTTTGAGTACCTCTGTGTGAACAAGTGGTTTTTTAACAAAAGTATTGACCCCTAAATGTAATGCTTTAACAATTATATTGATATCTTCAATAGCTGTAATAAGAATTATTGGTATATCTTTATCATTTATTCTTATCTTTTCACACATTTCTAAGCCATTAGCGTTTGGCATCTCATAATCACTGATAATAATGTCGATTTTATCATTATCAATATATTTTTGATAACCTTCAATCCCATCATCTGCGAAAATAATCTCTTTTACAAAATCTTCAAATATGGAATCATAAATAATTTGGGTAGTTTTATTATCCTCAACACAAAGAAGTGTTAAGGTTTTTAAATATTGGAGTACTGTATTATCTTCATCCATTGTATTTAACATTAGATTTTAAATTTACTTAGTTCATTTTCAAGTTTTTTAGCATCTATCTCTAAAGTATTTGCAGCACTATTTACATCAGTTCTGAGTTCACTATTTTGTGAGGATAGTTGTATAATATCTTCCATACCAGAAATCAAACTTTTTGTTTTAGTAGCTATATATATACTTTCATGCATAACTTGAGTAGATTTTTCCCTAGTTATAGAAAGATTATCTCTTGTACCTTCAGAGGAGCTTATTAACTCTTGTGCTGATGCTGAAATATTTTGCATATTATTAGCTGTTTGTTCTGTTTCTTGAGCAATCTCAACTACATTTTGTGTAATGAGATTAATATTCGCACTTATTTCACTAAGAGATTTTTGAGTTCTCTCAGCAAGTTTACGAACTTCATCAGCAACAACTGCGAAACCTCGTCCATGCTCACCAGCACGAGCTGCTTCTATAGCTGCATTTAATGCAAGTAGGTTTGTTTGATCAGCAATATCTGATATAATACTTAGTACATCTTTAACATTTTTAGCTTGTTCAGTTAGAGAAGCAACTTTGTGTACTAAATCTTGTTGATGTTCACTTCCCTCATCAATAGAATTAACAACTGATCCTAATTTAGTTGAAAATTCACCTAAAACACCAAATGTTGTATCTAAATCTTCAGTTACTGTAATAGTTGATTCTTCAACATTATCTAGTTTTAAACCAACCTCTTCAACTAAAATATTTATGTTCTCTATTTTCTTTTGAGTCTCTTCACTATTAAGAGTTAGTTTCTCTACGACATCATTTAGTTTCTCACTCTCATCTGAAGTGTTTACTGAAACATCTTTAGCATGATGCACTGTTTGTCTAAATGCAACTATCATAACATGAAGAGCACGAGATATTTGAGATATCTCATCTTTACCCTCTACAATAATATCACATGTTAAATCAAGTGAGCTAGAGACACAGTTAATTTTTTCTAAAGAGCTAGTTACACTTCTATTTACACCCTTGTTAATCAATAAAATAATTATAAAAATCACCACTGTAAAAATCAGATAGCTAGAGATTGTAATTGTTGCACTTAAGCTTGATGCTGATTCTATTTCATCAAGTAGTATAGAGTTTTGTTTAGAGATCTCATCATCAACCTGTTTTAGAAGATTGATTTTTTTAGTTATTGTTTTAAACCATGAAACACTATCCACTCCAAAATTACCTGTTAAAGCTTTAGCTCTTGCAATATCTCTCATACTATTTACTTCATTAACTACTGGGGATGCCATAGTTTTTTTATAGTAAGGTTTTACATCATCACTTGCCATGGCCATAGATGAGTTTAAAAAAGCATTTTGTTCAGCTACTAAAGTGATCCATTTAGCAAACATCCCATTTCCAAACTTATCAGCTGCAAAAGTAGCACTTAGTACAGCTCTTTCTATACCTGCTCTCTCTTTAGATTTTAAAAAATTTGTATAAGTATCAAGAGCTTTAATTAACTCTTGAGTGTCTGCTAGTTTTGCAGTAAGTGAAACTATATTTAGAATCTTGTTATTCATACCAGTATAGTAAGCAACTTCATCTTTTACACTTATGCTTAAACTATCAACTTGAGAACGAACTTGATTAACTCTATTCATATCAGAAGTAAAACCTGATATCTCTGCTTTTAATTCATCTGAAAATGAGTTTAAATCCAATGTTGCGATATAAGATTTTAGTTCAGAGTTTCTTTTATTAGTTAAGATTCTTTGTTTTGGTAAAATCTCAGTAAACTTCTTACCCTTAGAACCTAGAAAACCAGCACTAGCCCCACGCTCTTTTTGTGTTTCATGAATTAAAAGACTTAATTTTTGAGAAAGAATATTTAATGCCTGAGCTCTTTCAATAACAATTTTTTCGTTATATGCTTTTTTGATAGTTAAACCAAGAATTACTAAGGAAAAAGTTATAACTAGTACAAGAATAAGATTTAATTTATATTTAATAGTCATCTCTAAACCTTTCTAGCCTTAAATATAGACACCAAGTTTAACTCAGTTAAAAGTTCAAAGAGTTGATCATTTCCAACATTCATCTCAATAGCTATTTTATCTTTTAAAATTAACTTATTAAAATAACCAATTACCGAAGATGTAATTGAGAGAGAATCTGTAATGTTTATAGATATATTCTTATTTTGCATTGTTAAAGAATCTAAACTACTTTTTATCTCTTGAAAGTTACTAACACTTTTTATATTTCCATTTATTGTAATTGAGTTTGATGAAACTGATATCTCCATGATATTCCTTTTAGATATTGAGGTCTGTATATAACAGGTAGTGTATTATTAAGATAATTAAAATCAACTAAATCTAGTTAAATTTTCTACCCATTCTTTCATTTTTTTCTCATAACCGATAGTTTTTAACTCAATAAATTTTAATGTCTTTAAAAGATACTTCTGTTTAACATAACCACCAAAATCATGTGGATTTTGATAGCCACTATTTTGTTGTGTAATGTTGTTAGGAATATCTAATAATACTCCATCTTTCACGGACTTTATAGCTTTATTTATAGCTAAATAAGAGGAGTTGGATTTTGGTGAAGCACAGAGATAAACTACTGCTTGGGAGAGTATGATTCTAGCTTCAGGGTAGCCAATTTTACTAACACTTGTCATACATGAAGTTGTGAGTGTTAATGCTTGAGGATTGGCATTTCCAATATCTTCACTTGCTAAGATTACAAGTCTTCTTGCTATAAAATCAGCAGATTCCCCACCCTCAATAAGACGAGCTAAATAATAGATACTAGCATCCATATCAGAGCCTCGTATAGATTTAATCATAGCAGATGTTAAGTCATAGTGAACACCAGCTTCACTACTTCCAGTACTCAAAGCATAGGGTCTGAGAGATTTTAGAATCTCTAAAGTGATATCTTTGTTGATATTTGAGGAAAACTCTAAAAGTTTTAACATAGCTCTTGCATCACCACCAGAACTTTTTACTAGATACTCTTTGGCATCTTCATCACAGTTAATCTCAGTAGATTCTATCGCTTTTATAAGTAAGGAATCTAAGGCATTGTTGTCAATATTATTGAGTTCAAAAAGCATTGAACGGGAACGGATAGCAGATGTAAGTGAGAAAAAAGGATTCTCAGTTGAAGCTCCAATGATTAAAACAGAGTTATTCTCCATCACAGGGAGTAAAACCTCTTGTTGATTCTTAGCTAATCTGTGAACTTCATCTATAAAAATAAGTGGTTTTTGAAGGGTGTTTTTGTATTGCTCAAATATTTTTCTCAATTGTTCAATTTTTAGTGAAGTGGCATTAAATTCGTAAAAGGGTAAATCCATAGAGGTAGCGATAATTCGAGCGATGGAGGTTTTACCAGTTCCAGCAGAACCATAAAAAAAGCTATGCCCTAAAACCCCTTTTTCACAAAGGATTCTAAGTGGAGCAGATGGTGAGCTAAGATGCTCCTGCCCCACCATCTCATCAAATGATTTAGGTCTTAAAAGATGTGTAAAATCCAAAGTAGTTTCTACTTTCTTCTTGAATCTTTTTGAGTTTTACCAATCTCTCTTTGTTTTTTCTCATCAGCTTTCATAAATGTAAAAAGAGCTGAGTACTCACTTCTTGTTAAGAATCTTGATTTTCCAGTTGGTAGGTTATTTAATTCAACCTCTGCAAAACTAAGGCGTTTTAAATCAGCTACCTCTGTACCAAAGTGAGCAAAGAATCTTCTAATCTCACGGTTTTGACCCTCTGTTATAGCAATTTTCAAAATAGAGTAGTTATGTTCATTTTTTTGAATCTTGTATCCTAAAAAAGGTGCAAAGGTCATACTTGTTACTTTAGAGTGCGAGTGACCACCAGCAGTTGCATCTGCAAGTTCTAAGCCATTAAGCATCGCATCTTCCATCTCTTGGCTTACTTCACCTTTTATTTTTACTTTGTAGATTCTCTCTAATCCTGAGTTCATAAGAGCAGTTGCAATTTTTGAAGCATCAGTAAGAAGTAATACACCCTCAGTAGCGTAATCTAATCGCCCAACCGGGATAAAATGTTTGTATTTTTTTTCTAGTCCATCGTAGATAGTTTTTCTACTTCTAGGGTCTGTTTTTGTAACAAGTTCCCCTTTTGGTTTATTATAAACTATAACTGTATATTTATCTCTTGGTGTTACTTGTTTTCCACTAACATAAACTTCAACCTCTTTCTCATCAACTTGTGTTGCAGGGTTGTCTTGAATCTCACCATCAACTCTTACGAATCCATCTTGGATAACTTTGTCAGCTTCTCTTCTTGAGTAGCTAGAGTGGTGAGCAATATATTTGTTTAATCTCATCATCATTTTATGATATACCTTTTTCAATAAGGGTATGAATATGTAGTACCCCTTTGATTTTTTTATTTTTGTCTGTTACTACTAAAAGTTGTATTTTTGTCTCTTCTATTAAAACAAGTGCCTCACTTGCCAGCATATCTTCATCTTCGCAACTCATTGGATTCATTGTTGCATATTTTAAGACATTCTCTTCAAGTGAAAAATCATTTTTAAGTAATGCACGACGAATATCACCATCACTTACAAGAGCGATAAGTTTATCATCGTTATCAGTTACTAAAACAGTACCTAACCTACCCTCGCTAATACGAAGAATCGCATCTTTGACTTTTGTATCTTTTGATACAATCGGAAGATTCTTGGACTGCATTAAGTTTGAAACTTTTACGAATAGCTGTTTTCCTAAAGCACCACCTGGGTGAAAAGAAGCAAAATCACTTTTCTTAAAATCTCTAGCTCTCATCAAACAAACTGCAAGTGCATCACCAAGTGCTAATGTAAGGGTAGTTGAACTCGTAGGAGCGATATCTAAAGGACATGCCTCTTTTTCAACTACTACATCAATCACTAAATCACTATGTTGTCCTAATGTAGATTTTCTATCTCTAGTCATCCCAATAAGTGGAGTCCCAAAGCGTTTGATATGTGGTAAAATTGAGCTTAACTCCTCACTCTCACCACTATAACTTATCGCAATAACAACATCGTTTGGGCTAATCATCCCCAAATCACCATGAAGTGCTTCTGTTGGATGGAGGAAAAAACTAGGGGTACCAGTGGATGCGAAAGTTGCTGCCATCTTTGCACCAATAAGCCCACTTTTTCCAACACCAGTGATAACTAGTTTACCCGTGCATGAGAGTACCAATTTCACAGCTTTATCAAATACATCATCTATATTTTTAGATGCGTTTAAAAGTGTTTGTGCTTCAATATTTAAAGTTTCTTGTGCTATCTCTTTATAATTCATAGTTGTATTATATCGTTTTAGGCTTCATAAGATATAATCCACCTATGAAAAAAATAGTTATATTATTTAGTGGAACAGGTTTTAATGCTCAAACTATTGTAAAAAAATTACATAATAAAGAGTGTTCTGTGGTGTGTGGAATTACTAATAAAAAAGATGCTGATGGTATCGATAAACTCAATGAATTATCTATCAAGACAGAGATACTAGAACATACTAACTTTGATTCTCGAGAGAAATTTGATGAAGAGCTTGTAAAACTCATAGAATCTTATAAACCTGATTTGGTAGTTTTAAGTGGGTTTATGAGAGTTCTTAGTGAAGTTTTTACAGATAAAATCAAAGCGATAAATCTTCATCCATCTTTACTTCCAAAGTTTAAGGGTTCTCGTGCGATAGAGAGAAGTTTTGAAGATTCCGATAATGAATGTGGAGTAAGTGTTCATCATGTAAGTAGTGAATTAGATGGTGGAGAGATAATCTTACAAAAAAGTTTTATCAAAGATAATAACGAAATATTTGAAAGTTTTACAGACAAAATCAAAGCGATAGAGTATGAGATAATGCCACAAGCGATAGTTAAGGTTTTGAAGGGTTAAAATGCAAAAGCTATTTGATGAAGTTAGCTCTTTAGATAAAAGATGTTACGAAGAGTTTGGACTAAGTGAAGATATTTTAATGGAACACGCTTCTAATGGTATTGCAAATTATATTCGTAAAAATTTTGTCTTAGAATCTAAGATTCTTATTGTTTGTGGAGGTGGAAATAATGGTGCAGATGGAATTGCTTGTGCGAGGCTTTTGCACAAAGATTACGATGTAAATATTTTTTATCTAAAAAAACCAAAATCTAAAATGGCAATTTTACAAGAAAAAAGAGCTATTGTCATAAAGGTAAATGTTTGTGATGAGGTTTGTGAGTGTGATGTTTTAGTTGATTCTATCGTTGGAACTGGTTTTAAAGGTGAATTTAACTCTGAGATAAAAGAGATAATCACTAAGATAAATAGTTTAAATGCTTTTAAAATAGCTTGTGATGTTCCATCATCTGGTTTTATCTCTGATCTTACATTAACTATGGGTGCTTTAAAAAAGAGTATGTTTTTAGATGGTGCTAAAGATTTTATGGGGCAGATAAAGGTTTTAAATCTAGGAATCTCAAGAGAGATTTATGAGGGTGAAAGTAATTGGAATCTTTTAGATTTAGAGGATTTAAAACTACCATATAGAACAAAAAAAGATTCTCATAAGGGTAGCTTTGGTCATTTAGCAGTTGCTTGTGGAGAAAAACCAGGAGCTAGTATTTTAAGTGCTTCATCAGCTTTAAGATTTGGAACAGGGCTAGTTACTTTAGTAGGTTTTAATGATAATAATATTCCTGATTCTATTATGTATTCACATGAGACACCTTTAAACTCTACTGCCTTGGCATTGGGTATGGGATTAGGCGATGAGTTTAGTGATATAGAGATAGATAAGTTTTTAGATAATAGTTTGCCTATGATTTGTGATGCTGACATTTTTAGTATACGCCGTGAGGAACGAGGAGCTACTTTAGGGGTGCCGATAGTCTTAGAGATTCTTTGTAGAGAAAATCTTGTTCTAACTCCCCATCCAAAAGAGTTTGTATCACTTTTAAAAATAACAAAACTTGCAGATATAGAGATTAAAGAGTTACAGAAGAATCGTTTTAAATATGTAGAACTGTTTTGTGAAAAATTTCCACATATCACACTCCTTTTAAAAGGTGCAAATGTAATAATTGCTCAAAATGATAAATTTTTTATAAACCCTCACGGAACTTCTGCTTTAGCTAAAGGGGGAAGTGGAGATATTTTGAGTGGTTTAGTGGGTGCATTGTTAGCTCAAGGTAATACTACTTTAGAATCAGCTATAAATGCCTCTTTAGCCCATACAAAACTGGCACTTAATTATAAAGGTGCTGATTTTTCTCTTACACCAAATGATTTGATTGATGGGATTTGCAATTTGTAAGTTTTGTTATGCTATAAATCAAATTATTATTAAAAATGTAAAAAAGCACTAAGAGGGCATCACGCCGAGTGAAATCAAATTAAGGAAATAATTTAATGGATAACATTTTAAAAATTGGAAAATATGAACTAGGTTCTCGTTTAATCGTTGGTAGTGGAAAGTATGATTCTTTTGAAACAACAAAAGAGGCTACACTTGCATCTGGAAGTGAGCTTATCACTGTTGCTGTTCGTCGTTTAAATATTACTGACCCAGATAAAGAGAATTTAAGAGATACTTTTGCTGGTACAAATGTAAAGTTTTTACCAAACTCTGCTGGTTGTGTGACTGCAGAAGAAGCGATTACAACTTTTAGACTTACACGCGAGGCTACCGGGATTGATTTAATCAAACTAGAGGTGATTGGAGATACTCAAAAAACTCTTTATCCTGATGTTTTAGAGACTATCAAGGCTTGTGAAGTTTTAGCTAAAGATGGTTTTACTATTATGGCCTACACTTCTGATGATCCAATTATGGCTAAAAGACTTGAAGATGCTGGAGCTCACGCTATTATGCCTTTAGCTGCTCCTATCGGTTCTGGTCTTGGGATTCAGAATCCTTATAATGTAGCATTTATAAAAGATGCTGTTAATTTACCAGTTATTGTTGATGCTGGAATCGGTTGTGCTTCAGATGCTGCTTATGCGATGGAGTTAGGTGCTGAGGGTGTTTTAACAAATACTGCTATTGCTCAAGCTCAGAATCCTATGATTATGGCTGAGGCTATGAAACATGCTGTAAGAGCTGGTCGTATGTCTTACCTTGCTGGAAGAATTCCCAAAAAACCTTATGCTACTGCATCAAGCCCAATAGATGGACTGATTCAGTTCTAAATCTCCATTTTATTAGATAAATGGGTCATCAAAATAAGTTGACCCATATCTTCAAAAAACTTATCTATCCCCATCCCTTTAGCTTCCAAAGATAGTTTTAGAGCATCTAAAAAAACTTGATGTGTTTCCTCTGAGGCCTGCATATAAGAATCAACTATCCACTCTATCGTTAGTGTGTGTATCTCACCATTGATTTCATATTCAATTGATGATTGGAGATTAATCCCCTCTCTTTTTATTATATCCTTACATTGCTCGGTAATTGTTCTCATTTATAACACTCCCATTAAACTTAGCATCACTATAAACATAGCAACTGGTGTGATATAACGAAGTGAAAAATACCATGCTTCAAATGCAAAACCAAGTTGAGGTTTGAGGATAGATTCGACTCTTTGTTTCTCAATCACAAATCCTACAAATATAGCCATAATTAAACCACCAAGAGGAAGCATAATAGCAGCAGTAAAATAATCAACCCAATCAAAAAAGTTTTTATCTCCCCATGTGAGAGCCTCTTTATATCCATCTATATTTGAGAGTAGGGCGATGATTCCTATGAGATAAAAGAAAAGACCCATCATTACAGAAGCTTTTACTCTGCTCCATCTAAATCTATCTATAAAGTATTGAACCATTGGCTCAACAAGAGATACTGATGATGTAAGACCAGCAAATGCAAGAGCGATAAAGAAAATAACGGCAAAGAAATTACCTAAGATTCCCATCTCATAAAATGCTGCTGGAAGAGATATGAAAACTAGACCAGGACCTTTTGCTGGACCTGAACCATACTGATATAGGAAAGTAAATAGCATAAGACCAGCTACTATTGCGATAGAAGTATCTAAAAAAACTATCCAAAAAGCATTTTTAACAAGGTTTGAGCCTTTTTCCATAGAAGCAGAATATGTCATGATAGCACCCATACCTAAAGAGAGTGTAAAAAATGCATGACCAACAGCTGTAACAAAAGCATCAGAATCTATTTTTGACCAATCAGGTGTAAACATAAAATCGATAGCTTGTCCAAATGTATTAAGGGTAGTTGCATAGGCAAACATACCAAGTAAAATAATCATAAGAGTTGGCATAAGAACCAGATTAATCTTCTCTATACCACCTTTGATACCTTTTGTTAATACATAAGTGATCCAAACAAAAGCAAGTGTGTGGTAAAAAAGTTGTGTTAATATATCTGTATGCAACATGGCAGTGAATGTTATTTCAGCTTCTTCTATACTAGAGGGTAATGATGTAAGAGATGTAACAATATAGTGAAAAATCCATCCAATAACAACAGAATAAAAAATCATAATAAAGAGACCGGCTAAGCCTTGAAAACCACCAAGTTTCCACAAATATTTATTTTTAGGGGCTAACTCTTCAAAAGATGTAACTGTATCTTTTCGTCCAATGTAGCCAATAATCATCTCAGCAATCATTATTGAAAAACCAATTAAAAGTACAGTTAATAGATAGACTAATACAAATGCACCACCTCCATATTCACCTGCAATATATGGAAACTTCCATATATTACCAAGTCCTACGGCACTTCCAGCAGCAGCCAATATAAAACCTAATCTACTAAACCTAGCTATTTTCATTTTTAAATATCCTTTTTTATTGAGGTGATTATACTAAAAAACAATAAAATTTAAAAGAATTTACAAAAGTACTTGACATTAAATAATAAATTTACTATAATTCCGGCTCAACAATCGATGGTTAGCCATCTGGATTTTTGTGTAGGTCGGGGTGTAGCTCAGTATGGTTAGAGTACCTGGTTTGGGACCAGGGGGCCGAAGGTTCGAGTCCTTTCACCCCGACCACTTTAAAATAATAAAATTTATATTTAGACTTTAGTATGGTGGGATTAGCTCAGTTGGTTAGAGCACTGGTTTGTGGTGCCGGGGGTCGCGGGTTCGAATCCCGTATCCCACCCCATAAATTAAATATAAACTTTACAATATAACAATAATAACTGGTACAGTAGCGTTCGTGGCTCAACTGGATAGAGTTTCGGATTTCGGCTCCGAGGGTTATAGGTTCGAATCCTATCGGGCGTACCACTCTTTGTCGTTAATATGCCTCCTTAGCTCAGCTGGATAGAGCAACGCCCTTCTAAGGCGTAGGCCACACGTTCGAATCGTGTAGGGGGTACCACCTTTTAATAATGTTAATGTCAGAAGTGACATAAAACACTTATCGTGCGCGGATGTGGTGAAATTGGTAGACACGCCAGACTTAGGATCTGGTGCCGCAAGGTGTGAAGGTTCAAGTCCTTTCATCCGCACCAT
>JAYEKJ010000209.1:0-5829 GCA_034660975.1 Campylobacterota bacterium | reverse complement strand
TTATTACTTAAACCCGAATTATACAATAGAGAATTAAAAATTTAATCTATCATTGTAATCAAGGCACATTCATTAAAAATTTACACCACCAACAAGGTGGCTTAAAAATTTTTACTAAATATCCCTTGATTACAAGCATAGGTAAATTTTACGAGGTGCCCTTGGGGTATAAATTCCTATTGCATAATTCGGGTTAAAAAACATAATTTATATTTAAAGAGAAAACTAGAGGCTTATTAACACTAACTAAACACTTCTTTTCTACAATCTCATTAAATATTTAACAAGTAAGGAAAAGATTATGAAAAAATTACATTTAAGTTTAGCAGTATTGGCAATAGTTGGTTTAGTGGGTTGTGGTGATTCAGATTCAGTGGAGATAGAGGAGATAGATTCAATAACAACTGATATATCAACAACTATAACTGGTCAGTTAGTTGATAATTATGTTGAAAATGTTAGCTATAAGTGTGGTGATGACTCCACTGGCACTACTGGCTCAAACGGTGAGTTTTCTTGTACTACTCTTCCTGTTGAGTTTAGCGTAGGTGGATTACGATTAGGGAGTATTACTACACTAAATAGTGACAGACAAGTATTTCCTCAAGATTTAATAGGGGTAGATAGAGCTGATACAAATAATGGTGATGTACTAGCTATGGCTCAGTTTTTACAATCGTGTGATAATGATAATGATTTATCAAATGGTATAGAGATAGATGAGCAAGTTATCAGTGGACTAGAATCTTTAGATGAAGAGTTTGATGCTATCAACATAGAGGCTTATATGGCTGAACTAAATCTTCCATTGGTTACAACTGAGGATGCACTAGAGCATCTAGAATCAACAACAGATTTTACAACATTGGTAAATAACTCATCGATTCCAGCAACGCTAAAAGAGAGTTACCTCAGTGTTAACTCTACCCTAGATGATCATACAATTGAACATCTGACTTTTATGGGAAATGAGGAGAGACTTGCTTTTGATATTTATAATGAGTTATATAAAATATATCCAACAATAAATCAGCTTACTAATATCGCAACAAATGGTGAGTATCCCCATATAGAAGCTATGCAACTCCTAATTAAGAAATATGATATTAAAGATACAGAGTTAAGTTATATTGTGAATCCTTTATCGTATGAAGACACACCCATAGAAGAGATGGAGGTTGGGGTTTATGATATCCCTGCCATTCAAAATCTTTATAACATTCTTTATGCGAAAGGTTCACAATCAGCACAAGATGCCCTAGAGGTTGGGTGTATGGTTGAGGTTACAGATATTAATGATTTAGACTTAGCGCTTGATGATGTTAGAGAGATAGATGCACCAGATGTAGAGGCTGGATTTGAATTTTTGATACAAGGGAGTTATAACCACTACTGGGCATTTGATTCTGGTCTTAAAAATCTAGGCATCGTTGATGGGTGTTGTTCATTAGGTGTGATTGATGGTGTTGATTATTGTAAAAATAGTGATGAGTATCCACAAGCCGAGAGAGGTGGTGATGGAGATAACGGAGATGGAGAACCTCATGGTGAAAATGGTGGAGAGGGTCATCAACATGGGAGACAGTAGTTTATATAATGTATAAAATTTATGAAAAGTTAAGAGAATTAAATTAACACTTAGGCAACACAAAGATTTTATAATATGATTATCTTTAAAAAGATAAAGGTTTAAAATCTAATAAATGTCGCCTTCGGGTCAAAATAAAAAAGACAAAGGATTTATTATGAAAACTTTAATAGTAGCGATGAGCTTAACAGTTATGAGTTTAATGGCAGCTGATTATTCAGCTTTAACACTTGATGAACTAAATTCATTAAGAGGTACTATCGCAATAGAAGATAGAGATGATTTTAGAGCAGAGATGCAAAGTAGAATCGATACAATGACTCCTGATGAATTGGCAAAATTCCAAGAGGATAGAAAAGCAACTCGTGGAGCTGGTCTAAGAGATGGCTCTGGTGTGGGAAGTATGAATCAAGGAAACACAAGACAAAATGAAGGTATGGGACAAAGATTAAGAGATGGTTCTGGTTCTGGAGGTATGGGTCAAGGAAATGGTAGAAAATAAACTTTTATAAAATTAAAAATTATTGGGTATTTTCCTCCTGTAAATACCCAATATAATGGTGAGGGGATAAGATGAGATTACAAATAATATTGTTATCATTTTTATTATCTACAACCCTATTTTCCTACCAAGATTATGATATAGATGGGGTGATAGATTCTAAAGATAGATGCCCAAATACCCCTTTTGATAAAAGAGTTGATAGATTTGGATGTTCAAAAGACTACTATGGAGTTTTAACTCTTAAAATTGGTGGTGAGATCAGCCTAGATAATGAGTATGAACAAAGTAATAATCTAAATTTTTTTATCAATTATCGCTACAATCAATGGGATTTATCCATCTCAAATAGCAACTATACAATCTTTGACAATCTAAGTAGTGGTAGTAATATTGGCGATACCTATATAGATGGTGCTTATCTATTTAAAACAGGAAAACTAACTACAAAAATAAGTTTAGGTACCAAACTTGCAACAACTCAAAAAGAGATAGATTCTCAACTAGATACTAGCACTGGAGAAGATGATTACTCTACTGCTTTAAGTTTTAGCTATCAACTTCAAAAAAAACATAATATTTTTCTTTACTATGGCTACACTTTGAGTGGTGATAGTGATGAGATAGATTATGAAAACAGACATTCCTACTCTTTTGGAACTGCTTATAGTATAACAGATAGATGGTATAGTGCCATCTCTTATGAATCTAGTAGTTCACTTTACCAAGATGTAGATTCATACTCTGCTTTATCATGGTTTAATAGTTATAGCTTCTCAAAAACTTTTTTTACTACTATAAACTATTCACATGCTTTAGATGAGCATAGTTACGATAAAATTATATCATTGAAATTTGGAATAAATTTTAAATAGGGATTATTTATGTTCAAAGTACTAATTTTAGAGGATGATTTACTGCTCGCTCAAACTCTTCAAGAGGAGCTAGAGGAGGAGGGTTATTTTGTTACTCTTGCCCACACCATAGTACAAGCTAATGATTTAACATTTGATGCAAAATTTGAACTCTACCTTTTTGATGTGAATGTTCCTGATGGTTCAGGGTTTGAGCTTTTAAAAGAGTTAAGAGAATCTGATGATGACACCCCTACAATCTTTTTAACCTCAAAAGCTCATGCAAAAGATGTTGGTGAGGGGTTTGATGTTGGTGCTAACGATTATGTGAAAAAACCTTTTGAGATGGAGGAGCTTCTTTATAGAATCAAAAGATTCTTAAAAGAGGAATCTCTGATTCAGATAAGTGATACTATCAAATTTAACCCTCAAAACTATGAGATATTCACATCAGAGGGTACTTTTATTTTACAAAAAAAAGAATCTGAGATTCTTCACTATTTTCTAAAATCACCAAACAAAATCATCTCCAAAGATGAGATTATCAACGAAATCTTTGATGGAAACTACTTTAGTGATGCCACCTTTCGTGTTTATATCACCCATATCAAAAAAATAATCGGCTCTAAGAGATTAACAAATCGTCGTGGTTCAGGATATATCTTTGAAAAACTATGAAAAAAAATCTCTTTATAGTTTTATAACTATATTCTTTTTAGGATTTATGGCAATATTTTTACTTCTTGCTTCCCTTTTTTATCTTGTTGAGGAGAAACGATTGTCAAGTGAGGAGAGGATGAAACAGCATATAGAGTTCGTTGAGTGCAAAACAATCTATGGTGATTCTAAAGAGTGTCAAAAATATTTAAAAACTCCAATGATAAATTTACAAGCAACTTATGAACAAATTTTTTATGCTTTTTTACTCTCCCTTCTTATTGTTATCCCAACTATAATCACTTTAGGTTATATATCTCTAAAACCAGTAAGACGAGCAACAGCACTTCTTGATAGTGTAATGGAGCAAATTACCCATGATATGAACACACCTATGAGTGCTATCAAGATAAATGCTTCTTCTATTATGAAAAAAACTGATGGTGTTATACAAAATAAAGCACATAGAATCGTAGAATCAGCTAAACAGATTGAGCTTATGCAGGGAAATCTTCAAGCTTTGATTCTAAGAGAACAAAGAGCTTTATATAGTGAGAAACTTGATTTAAGTTTATTGATAAATGGAGTTATCGCTACATTACAAACTAAATATCAAAATAGTATAATTAATTATGATTCTATCCCCTTAGAGATTTATGCTGATAAAACAGATATACAAAGAGTTCTTATAAACATAATTGAGAATAGCATTAAATATAATAAAAATAATAATCCCATCAAGATATTCACATTAGAGAACACTATTCACATACAAGATAAAGGGATTGGAATCAAAGACATTAGTAAAGTTTTTGATAACTATTACAGAGAATCATCTTCTAAACAAGGTCTTGGAATCGGTTTATCTGCTACTTACCAACTATGTCTAAATAACAATTGTAAAATAAAAATCGAGAGTGAATTTGGAGTTGGAACAACTGTGATTTTGTCATTTAATGATGGAGATTCTAATGTTTAAACTATTAATAATTTTATTATTAACATTATCTTTATATGCAAACAATGAGATGATGATTATCTTTGAATCGATAAAAAAGCAGGAGAGAGATTCAATCCTTCAACATTTTAAACAAGAAAAAGAGTTACGATCAAAACTAAAGAGTAAACCATATTTTCGTAGAGCTAATCGTAATCAAGGGAATTATCAAAATAAAAAAGAACTTTCTCAAAAAGAGCAAGGTGGAAAAAGATGAGATACTTTTTAATTATTTTTTTATTTTTATCCTCTTTAGAATCTTTTGAAGGTGATATTAGTTTGCACCATGAACAACTTGATATGAATAAAAAAAACTCCATAGAATCTTTATATACTAAATTGAAACATGAAAATATCCCAACAGATTTTGGGATAAACTATAACATCTCACTTATAGGCACCACCCCAATCTCAACAAAGAATCAGTTTTATGATTTTGTAGAGCCAAGGGCAATTATTGGTTCTGCTTCTATTGATTATTATGAAAAACAAACAGCGATTAGTGTGGGAAGAAATTCGCTGAATCTTCCCCTTTTAAATGGAAACTTTGATGGCTTAGTTTATTATCAGATGCTCAACAAATTTAGGTGGAGATTTTTCTATTTTGTATCTTATGAGATACTTTTACCTACATTTTATACCAAAGACGATTCTATGGATTTAAAAGGTGTAAATCTCTCTTATGAAAACAAATATTTTGAGATAAAAACAACAGCGATAGACAACAGAGCTGAAAATATCTACCATACAAACCTTGCACTAAAATATAATTACTATGCCATTTCACTTGAAGTTGCTCACTACAACTCAGATAATTTTCTAACAGAAAACATACAAAAACTTTCCATAAGTAGATATAAAGAATCTCTATTTTTAGAGTTTGGAATCATAAAGAATGGTGAGAATCCAATCGATAAATTATTAAAATTCGAGCAAGATGAGTTAAATAGTTTTGGGCTTGGTAACAAAATATATATGCCAAATGCTCAAAATAATTATATGGAGATAGCTTATGGGAAAGAAAACTATTATCTAAATCTACTTCTTGGATATACCACTTATCAAAAAAATTCAAAAGCTAGAGAGTTGGATATTGGTTTTGAGTATAAGTTCTCTAAAGAGTTTAGCATTAACCTGCATCTACTACGGGAGTTAAGCTCACAAGGTGATACAACTCTATTTTCAAGCTCTTTAAATTATGGGTTTGAATTATGAGAAAAATTTTACTCTC
>JAYEKJ010000208.1:0-5830 GCA_034660975.1 Campylobacterota bacterium | reverse complement strand
TGTTATCTCACTTTCTAATTCACCTAGCTTCTCTATTATCTCATAGTCAATAATGTTATCTTCATGATATAAGGAGGCAGATATATTTGGTTTATCTATTTTTTTACTAGGATTTACTGCAGATACATTTTTTTGATTTTTCCAATGCTTTATGAATTTATCTTTAAAAAGATAGCCTTGCACAAAACAAACACCTATCTCTTTTGCTATCTCTAAATCATTTTCAGTTTCAATCCCCTCCATAATAGTTTGCTTGTTTGATTTATTTGCATAATTAACATACCCCTTTACAATCTCCATATAAGCTTTATCCTCTCTAACAGTTTGTATGAAATTTATATCAAACTTTAATATTGACGCATCTTTTAAAATAGAATCGATAAATAAACAGTTTGGTTTCAACAAATCATCATAGGCGAATTTTATCTTGTATTCTTTCATCCAATCTATAAAATACTCTATATGCTCAATATTTTCATCATTTGAGTTTTCTATCACTTCAATAACGATATCTTCATCTAAGCTAAATAGATCAATCCAATGAAATACATGTGTTTGTTTTATTGCTATATCTGGGTCAAGATTAAGAAAAAGTTTTTTATCTTTAGGTCTATTATCTATTTGAAATTTTTTTATAATCGATTCCATATAAAAAAATAGTTCTAAATCTTCATGTAAACTTTTAAAAAAAATATTAGGGGCTATGTTTTTATTTCCATTTTTGAATCTACTCAATGCTTCATAAGCAACTGTTTGCATACTTTTCACATCTACTATTGGCTCATAGCAAACACCATAATCTTCATTTGCCATAATTGAAGTGATGATGTTTTTTGTTAATTTCATTATATTTCCAATTTAACTAGTGTTTTTTAGACTCTTGAACTAGTTCAAGTAGTTTTATATATTGAACAGAAGTGATAATAGTTTTAAGCTTATTTAAGGCATCAATATGATCATTTGTTATTTGAACTTTAATCTTTACAAGAGCATCAATATCTTTTTTCATAGATTCTTTTGTTGCACCATCTAAAACAGCTTTTATAATTTTTTCTTCTATATTTTTTGCAATATCCATATTTGTATGAATAAGAGCTGGATATACAGCTAACATTTTATTCTCAATATTTGTCATCTGAGCAGCAGTAATTTTAAGAGATTCTTTGTTCATTAACACAAGCTTTACTGGATGTGGTAATTCAACAAGCTCTTCAATAGGGTGCTTATCTTTTTTCATCTTATCACCAGCATAAGATAAAAGAATCTCTCTTTGTTTTAGTGTTAAAATAGCTCTTACTTTCTCAATACATCCAATATGATGTTTAGTTAATTCTGCTTTTTTAGAAGCTATAATATCAACTGCCCTGTACTCATCTATAGCCGTAGCACCACCAACCATTCTTTTAGATAAAGCTAACTCAAGTTTTTTTATCTCTTTTGCCCATTTTATTACTTTAGGTATTGTGTTACTTTTTATCTCTAAAATTTTATCTATCTGCTTTTTTGATAACTCAAGCTCAGAACTTCTTGGATGATGTAGTGTTAAACCAACTGCAAATGGTAAAGATTTTGATATTAAAAAATAATCTTTTGGAAAAGCCTCATGTTTTACAAATATTCCAGATTCCCCTGCCATTTTTTTTAAACCCATTTTTGCTTCACGGTTATCAATATTTGGTTCAGCTATTAAAGCAGTAGAGATTCCTACTGCTAAACTTAGTGTAATTATTTTTTTGATTTGATTTTTCATTTTTTTCCTTTGTTTTGTTTATTTTTATACTTAGAAGTGTATTCTTGCACCAGCAAAAAAGTATCTTCCAACATTAGATCCTAAAACATCATCTATTTTTGTATCTGCAATGTTATTAACTCCACCATATATTTCATAAGATTTACTTACTTTATAATTTACTTTAGCATCTACCATCACAATCGAATCTGTCGTAGCATCTGATTTTTTCTCCTGTGGAGAACCTCTATGCGTCACTTTTGTATAGTTTTGTTCACCTATATATTTTGTGTTTAAACCTAAGCTTAAATCATTTATTGGTTCATATTTAAAACCAATCAGTCCACTTCTATTAGCTTGGAACTCTAAATCTTTCCCAGTTGTTTCATTTTCTGTTTGAAGTTCTGTCCAAAATATATTTGCATTTAAGTTGTCCATAATTTGATAGTTTAAAGAGAACTCAACACCCATAGTATTTATATCTGCAATATTCTCAAAAGTGTAAGCAGCTTTGCCATTAAAATCACCCATCACATTAGCTATCATATTATTCACTTGATTATAAAAAGCAACAACATCGTATCTCATACCATTTTTTGAACCAC
Source organism: Campylobacterota bacterium (assembly GCA_034660975.1). Lineage (GTDB taxonomy): Bacteria > Campylobacterota > Campylobacteria > Campylobacterales > Sulfurimonadaceae > Sulfurimonas. The sequence continues at coordinate 3,496 of JAYEKJ010000208.1, read as the reverse complement.
CTATACCTATCTCATAAGCATTTGTAGATTCTGGTTGTAGGTCATAACCCATAGCTTCTGCACCAACTTTAAGACCATTTGGAGTTTGCTTAAACATATACATCTCACGAATATCTGGTGTTCTAAACCCTTGTGCAAAGTTTGCTCTTAGTTTTGCAAGTTTACTAAACTCATAAATACCACCTATACGAAAAGTTGGTTTGGATTCTGCATTGCTGATAGCATCATATCTAGCACCTAAAGTCATATTTAAAGCATCGCTTACTTCGTATTCATCTTGCAAATAGATAGATTTATACTCAACATCTTTTCTTGTCATAGTATTTGCTTGTGTAAATACACTTGATTCCCGCCCCTCTTCCCTATACTCAACCCCAGTTGTTACAAGATGTGAATCGTTTGCCAAATAAGTAGCAAAGAGTTCATAAGCTAAAATATCAACATTAGCATTCATCCCATTTTTTGCAGAATCTGATTCACTCGCATAGTTCATATCTTTGAAATCTCTTAGAGTAGTTGTATTTATTTTTTCATAAAGACTATTATAAATTCTTGCTTTTATCTCTAACTCATCACTTAGTGCATAAGCTAAATCAACACTTAAATCAAGACGGTTGTTCTCATCTTCTGAGTTTACAGGGATGTTGTACACGGGGATAGGTTTGTTGTTTTTTGGAGCTGGTAGCGTTGCTGGTGTTTTATAGTTTGATGGGTGAAAATACCCTATATATGCACCATCTCTATTTTCCATAAAATAGTTAGCAGTTACACCTGCAACTAAATCTGAATTAAAATCATAAGTAAATCTACTACCCACTGTGGCTACTGAACTCTCTTCTCTATATGTTACAGCAGAATCGTAAAAGTCTTGGATCTTCATATCACTGGGTGCTATAAAAGGATGCCCATTAGATGGTTTGTCTTTGCTAGGTTTTCCATTTTTAGGTTTTGCTATCCAAACATCAGCCATTTCATTTTGAGTGTATGGCTCAGCTATTGTGTAGCTTACATAAGCACTATAACCAAATGCCTCATCTTTTCCTTGAAGGGAAAGATTCATAGTTATGTTTTGAGCCTCACCATCTTGACTTGTTCCATATCTAGCCCCTGCATCAACTTGTAGCTCTTTACTTGGAGCTTTAGTGATAACATTGATTACACCACCCACAGCATCAGCACCATAAAGGGAACTCATAGGACCTTTAACAATCTCGATTCTCTCTATGATAGAAGCAGGGATTCTATCTAGGTCATAAGGGTTAGCAACTTCACCAGCTAATCTTCTTCCATCAAGCAAAAATAAAGTACCATTCTTACTCATACCACGGATAGAGAGTGATGATTTACTTTTTGAAGATGCACTAGGAAAAGTTCCATATTGAACTGTAATTCCGGGTGTATTTGAAACGATATCTTTTAAAGATTCTGCACCCATAAGTTGTATATCTTTTGCACTTATTACAATAACTGTAGCAGCTACACCATCTATGCTTTTGTCTGTTTTTGTTGCTATGCTACTTACAACATCCAAAGTATCCATATTTTCCAAAGCAAGAGCATTAGCACTAAGCAGTAATGCCACTGAGGCACTTAATAAAATTTTATCCATTTTCTTTCCTTTTAATTATTATAATAATCAATATCATTTGTATAGCTAGAGCTATTTACACTAGCTTTAGTAAGAGCCTAAATTTCTAACAGGAAAATAGTTATTTAGACCCTTAACAAAACTAGTGTATATTATTTAAGAACCCTTACTTGCAACAAGAGAAAAAGCTGTTAGTTTATTCTCTTGGAGTGTGTCAAAAAGCTTCATAACCCTTGAGTATTCAACCTTTTCATCTATCTTGATTAAGATTTTTATCTCTTTGTTATAGTTTGAAAATTGCTTTGAAGCATCAAGCAATTTGTACTTTTTTCCATCAATAACAAATTCATCTTTACTCAACTCAATAGTTATGCTCTCCTCTTGTGTTGACGAAGTAGAGCTATGTAAGTCTGGAAGAGTTAAAGCTAAAACAACATCATCTTTTTTAAACACAGAAGTAACCATAAAAAATATTAAAAGGATAAAAACAATATCTATCACAGGGGTTAAATCTGGTGATATACTCTCTCTTTTTTTACGCATCCTTGCTCTTTGTATAGCTGTATAACTCTTGTAAATATAACAACTCCAACTTATTCATCATTGCGATCAAATAGTTATACCCTATATAATGAGGGATTGAAACTATAAGTCCTGCTATTGTTGTAATCATCGCCATAGAGATTCCATCTGCAAAAGAGCTAGGGTCGCCTAAGCCATCTTGGGAGATACCAACAAAAGCAGTATAAATCCCAATAACTGTTCCTAATAGTCCTAATAATGGGGAGATTGTTGCGATGGTCTTAATGGTATTTAAACCACTTTCCAATGAACCCATAATCTCTGACACCATCAGCTCAAGAGTATGAATATCACTATCTTTAGAAATATTATTTTTATATTGAGCATAAATTTTTTCTCTTCGTACTCTTACATATAATATGACAAAAAGTTTCCATAAAATTAAGGTAAATCCTAAACCAAACATCGCTATTAACACAGTAACTATTATGCCACCTTGGTCTATGTATATTTGTATGTTCATTTTATATCCTTTTAGATTCTTGAGTATTTTATAGGTATGCTCAACTGCATCGCCTTGATGCTTACTACATCTGGTATTGCTTTATAAACACCTATAGAAGCGATAAGCTTAAAAGCTGATTTATCTAGTATGCTATGTCCGCAACTTTTATCAATAAATATATTTTCAATTTTTCCATCTTTTTTAAGAGTAAAATTCACCTTAACAACCCCCTCTAAATTTCGTCTTTTAGCCATTTTGGGATATTTTTTTCTTTGTTCTAAAATGGAATATAAATTTGCTATGAACTGCTCTTTAATCCCAGCATCAAAAATAGGGGCAGTCTCTGTTTTTATCATTTTTTTAACTATCTTATTTGGTTCTCTTTTAACTATCTTTTCAATTTTATGTTCTTTTTTTACTATCTTTTTTGGTTCTTTTCTAATAGGTTTAATAGCTTTCACAATTTTTTTCTGTTCTCTTGTCTCAAGCACCTCTTTATCAATTGGTGTTGGTTCTGCTTCTGATAAAACCATAGATATAATTTGTTGTGGAGTTTGTGCAGCTGGAGGTGTCAAGGGTGCTATTATCTGATATTTATTATTTTTAAATATCAGATAAAAAAGCACCCCACTCAACAATATACTTAATAACAATAATTTTACATGTATCTCTTCTTTTATCATCTGTCTCATAAGTGAATTATAATGAGTAAAAGCTTATCTAGTTATTAAATTAATAATCATTATCAATTAATTAAAAATCAAATATATCATCTAAGTCATACTCTTCAATAGCAATATCTTCCATAGTTGTGATTTGCACAATTGTATTGTAATCTGCTTTTATAGAGTTATCCATAAAATATAAATTTGCCCCACCAG
>JAYEKJ010000207.1:0-5974 GCA_034660975.1 Campylobacterota bacterium | reverse complement strand
TTGATGGTGGTGTTTGTTTTATTATTGAGTTAAATAATAAAATAACTATAAGTAAAAAGTTTTAACCCACTTATACACTATTATTTCATCTATTTTTGTGTTAGTATAGTATTATTAGATTCAATGTACGCATTTTATAATGAGTTAGAGATTGAAAGAGGATAATATTAGTAGAAATTTAGATAAAATATACAAATATCTATTGCTATAAATGAAATTTTAAATAGAATAAGGAATTGAAAAGTGAAAAGAATAGTAATTAAAGTCGGAAGTAGTGTCTTAACAGAAACAACAAACATAGCAAAAGAGAGGATGCTAAACCTTGTTTCTTTAATCGCTGAAGCCAGAAAAAAATATGAGGTTATACTTGTATCATCTGGTGCTGTTGCTGCGGGATATACAGCAGTTCAATTAAATAGAAATATCCCTACAAGTAAAAAAGTTTTAGCATCTATTGGACAGCCAATTTTAATGAGTTCTTATAAAAATAAATTTGATATATTTAATGTAAATATCTCACAAATACTTTTAACAGAAGAGGATTTTGACTCTAGGATACATACAAAAATATTTCAAGATATTATAGATAGAACTCTAAAGAATGACATACTACCTATTGTTAATGAAAATGATATTTCTACAACACCAGATCAACTATTTGGCGATAATGATCAACTCTCAGCTCATGTTGCCTACTACACAGGTTCTGAAATGTTAATAATTTTAAGTGATATTGATGGGTATTTTGATTCCAATCCTATAGAGAATCCAGATGCAAAAATAAGAAAAATTGTATCAGAGATTAAGGATGAGGAATTAACTCAAAGTCATACTCCAAACTCTCAATTTGCAACAGGTGGGATAGTTACAAAACTTAAAGCTGCTGAGTATATTATGAATAAAGATAGAGAGATGTTTTTATGTAATGGTTATGATTTATCATCTGCTAGAAGTTTTTTAATAGATGGCATACATAATAAAGGAACTCTTTTTACAACTAAAAAACAAGACAATAAAATTAAAAAATAAGGAAATGAAAATGACAAAATTAGAAAACATATCGATGATAAAAGAGGCAAATGTATATTTTGATGGAAAAGTAGTGAGTAGAACTATTTTTTTAGAAAATGGAGATAAACAAACTTTGGGTGTAATGCAACCGGGTGAATATACATTTGATACAGATTTAGCAGAAGTTATGGAGATGATAAGTGGAGAGCTAGAGATAAAACTTCCCGGCGAAACAGAATTTAAAAAACTCAATACTCCAGAAAGCTTTAATGTTCCAGCTAACTCATCTTTTGATTTAAAAATAAAAACTGTTACAGATTACTGTTGTAGCTACATAGAGGTTTAATATGGAACAGTTTTTAGAAGAAGCAAAGAGTAGTAGTAGAGTTTTAGCTAGTATTAGTGGTCGTGAGAAAAATAGAATCTTAAAAGAGATGGCAAAGGCTTTAAGAGATAACACTGAGTCATTAAAAGAGCAAAATGCAAAAGATATGAGTGCTGGTAAAGAGAATAATCTCTCATCAGCATTGATGGATAGACTATTTTTAGATGAGAATCGTATAGATGCTATGGCAGTAGCGATAGAGGAGATTTCAGCACTTAAAGAGCCTGTTGGTCGTGTTCTTGATGGTTGGGTTACTGAGGATGATTTAAAGATAGAAAAAGTAAGTATCCCAATTGGTGTGATTGGAATCATCTACGAATCTCGTCCAAATGTTACATCTGATACAGCAGCTTTATGTTTTAAAAGCTCAAATGTTTGTGTCTTAAAGGGTGGAAAAGAGGCTGAACACTCAAACAAAGCGATAGCTGGAGTTTTAAAAGATGTTCTCATCGCTAATGATTTACCACCATCTTTAATCTCACTTATCCCTGATTCTTCAAGAGAGGGTGTAGCAAAACTTATCAAGATGGATAAGTATGTTGATCTGATAATCCCTCGTGGTGGAGCAGGGCTTATCAAGTATGTGAGTGAAAATGCAACTGTAAGTGTAGTAAAACACGATAAAGGGCAATGCCATACTTACATAGATAAAGATGCAAAAATTGATAGAGCCATAGCGATAGCAATAAACGCAAAAGTGCAAAGACCCGGAGTTTGTAATGCTATGGAGACACTTTTAGTCGATAGTGCCATCGCAAAAGAGACTTTACCACTTTTAAAACAAGAGTTTGATAAAGCCCATACAGAGTTAAAAGGGTGTTCAAATACTCAAAATATTATAGAGGTTTCAAATGCAACAGATGAGGATTATGATACTGAGTATTTAGCAAATATCTTAAATATTAAAGTTGTTGATGGGGTAGATGGTGCGATAGAACATATCGTAAAATTTGGTTCAGGTCATTCAGAAGCTATCATAACTGAAAATATCACTTCAGCTGAGATGTTTTTAAATGCGATAGATGCAGCAGCAGTATATGTAAACGCTTCAACAAGATTCACAGATGGTGGAGCTTTTGGTTTTGGAGCAGAGGTAGGCATATCAACTAATAAACTTCATGCTCGTGGACCTATGGGAATCGAAGGGCTTACAACTTATAAGTTTAAAGTTTATGGAAGTGGGCAAATCAGGTAATTTTGATATATATCAATGATATAGGTGAAAAACTTCAATACAATACAATTTTTAAATAAAGGATTTATAAGATGTCAAATATTCCAAATGAAGCAAAAAAAATAGAGGTTGCAGGTGCAACTGTTGATTTCTTTGAGTTAGCTAAAGATGGTGTTAGCACTTACTACTTTGATACTTCAGCATCAGGACCTCCACACCCAATGGTGAATGCTATGAGTGGTTTAGAGCTTATAAAAAACACAGCTAATACTCTTGTTATGATTAACCATAAATCACCAGGTGGTCTTTTTGGTAAACTTGAGGCTGATGTAGCTCACAGTGCTGAAAATATTGATGGTGGTTTAGTTAAAGTAACATTTACAAATGTTGATGCTGGTGTTGATTCTGATTTAACTCAAACATCATGTTCTGGTTAATATTTTAGTTTATGTCACCAATTTCGCAAGATTTTGCTCCTCCGTTTAAACTTATAGCTCCCTTTTTTATATTGGGGAGTTTTTTTTATCTCATCACAGCACTTTTTCTTTTCTCTTTTAGCATAGAGGATTTGTCATTTTTAAACCCTAAAATTTTAGGATTCGTTCATCTATTTTTACTTGGATTTATAATGATGATAATATTTGGAGCGATGGCACAACTTGTCCCTGTTGTTCTTGAGGTTGGGCATTTTGGGGTTGAACTTTTTTATTCCATCTGGCCTTTACTCCTTATTGGGACGATTCTAATGGTATTTGGATTCTTGAACTCTGCTCAGCTTTTACCCTATGGTGGGGTCGTTGTTCTTATATCTATGATGATTTTTGTTATGGAGATATTTATGACTATCTTTAAAGTTCCTAAACTAAATCTTGTTATGAGTAGTGTTCTTATCTCAAATATATCTCTATTTTTTGGGATTATTTTTGGTCTTTTAATGGCACTCGCTTATGCTGGAACTATCTCACTTGATATATCTGCACTTTTACAAGCTCATGTTTATTTAGTGATTGGTGGTTATATTAGCATCACTATCATGGGGCTTTCTATCGTTTTAGTTCCGATGTTTACCCTCTCTCATGGATTCTCTATGAAGCCCTTAGAGATATCTATCTCAATGATGAGTATTGGTGTTATATCCGTGGTTTTAGCCTCACTTTTGGATATTAAAATTTTAGAATATATTGGTTATCTGTTATCAGCAGTATCGATGCTATTTTATTTTTATATCATCTACATAATCTATAAAACTAGACCTAGAAAAGAGAATGATATATATGCTATCTCTTTGATGTTTTCATATATCTCTTTACTTGTAGCACTAGGTTTAGGAGTTTTATACTTTATGATAGGTGGTGAGAATCTACTTTTAGCCTCTGGATGGTTAATGTTTTTTGGCTTTTTTGCTTTTTTAATCACAGGACATATCTATAAAATCATCCCATTTTTAGTTTGGTTTGAAAGATTCTCCCCTCTTGTTGGTAAAGAAAAAGTACCGATGTTAGCCGATATGGTTCCCTATAAAAGCTCACAAGCTCAGTTTGTTTTTTGTGCTGTTGGAGTTGTTTTAGTAACTATTGCAATCTTAGTTCAAAGCAACATACTCATAGGTGCTGGAGCATCATTTTTAGTGATTGGTGCATTGGCATTTATAAGAAGTGTTTTTTATATGATGAATTTTAAATAAAATTAAATAAAATCAAGGATATTTATATGTTATACACAAAAGAGGAGCTGTTTTTAGCTATCTCAACTGTTATCGACCCCGAAGTTAGTTTTAATCTTGTAGAGATGGGACTTATTTATGATGCTGAATCTGATGACGCAGGTAATGTAAAAGTTACCATGACCCTATCAACAAAAGCTTGTCCTCTGCATCAGATGATAGTTCAGTGGGTAAAAGAAGCTGTTGAGAAGATGGCTGATATAAAAAAGGTTGAAGTTGAAGTGGTTTGGGAACCAGTTTGGAACATCTCAATGGCTGATGACAATGTTAAAAAAGCTTTGGGTGGGATGTAGATAATTATGGGTTATTTTCCAGCTTTTATAAAACTTGATAACAAAAAGGTTTTAATTGTAGGTGGTGGAAATATAGCGTATGAGAAACTTAAACATCTTTTAGATTTTACAAAAGATATTTTTATCATAGCACCTGAAATTTCCGATTCAATGATAAAAAAAATAGAGTTGGAAAATTTAAGTTTTGAAAAAAGGGTTTATGAAGTTGGTGATATTAAAGATTTTGCCATCGTTATAGTAGCGATAGATAACATCCCTCTTCAAGCTAAAATTTTTGAAGAATCAAAACAGTACACTTGTCTTTGTAACTCTGTAGATTCAGTGGATTATTGTGATTTTATTTTTCCATCGTATCTGAAAAAAGATGATTTAACTATTGCAATATCTACATCAGGCAGTTCACCAGCTATGGCTAAACATCTAAAAACTTATTTGAAAAATTTGATTCCAGATGGAATCTCGGAATTTTTAAAAGAGATGAAGAGTTTAAGAACAACTTTACCAAAAGGTAAAGAGAGGATGAAGATCTTAGATAAAAAAGCTAAAGAGTATGTTAAAAGTTTTAGTAATAAAGGGTGAAATTTGAATGACTTAAAAAATTTTCATATTTTTGAGCATCTAAACGATGAACAGTTTAAACTTCTTATGTCGATTTCTCAGAAAAAGCATTATGAAAAAGGTGCAATTGTTTTTTATGAAAAAGCCAAAGCAAGTTCACTTTTATGTTTAATTGAGGGTACTTTAAAAGTTTATAAAACTGATCTTAAAAACAATGAGATAGTTATGCATAGATTTCGTCCTATGAGCATGGTAGCTGAGATGGTAGTTTTAGAGGATATACCATATCCAGCATCAGGTGTATTTGAGAGTGCAGGTGTGATTCTCGAAGTTGATTTTAAAAGATTTAAAAAAGAATTTTTACATGACCCAGATATAGCTTTTAGCTTTTTTAAATCATTATCAAGAAAAATAAAATATCTTGAGAGTGTGATTGCTCTAAATATTGTTTTAGATTCAACAGCTCGTTTAGCCAAATATATGTATGATAATGATGATAATATGAATCTAAAAAACTATCAACTAGCACAACATCTACATATGACCCCTGAGACACTCTCAAGAACATTTAAAAAACTTGTAGTTTTAGGATTATTGGAAAAAGATTCTAATGGATATAAAATAAAATCTAAAGAGGGGCTACTTGTTCTTTTTGAATAGAGAGTGTCATATTTCAGAGATAATGATTAAAATTGTTGTATAATTACAACACCTTAGCCAAAATCATCAAGCGGATTTCTTATGAATCAACGAGAACTGCGATATTTGCATAATAACATTTTCAATTATAATATCATCCACTTTTTTATCATACAGTTTTAATATATCAA
>JAYEKJ010000206.1:0-5978 GCA_034660975.1 Campylobacterota bacterium | reverse complement strand
GTTTGATTGATATCTTGCATAAATTTTGTTTTTAGTGTTAAGATAGCGGTTGCAAGATTATTTATATACTCTGCTAAATCATAAAACTCTGGATAACTATTTAAAATAGTTGCATATTTTTTATAAATTTCACTAAGTTTTTCTACATATTGAAAATGTAGATTCTCGTTTTGAAACATCATCATAAGATAAGTATCAAGTTCTACGGATAAATCATTGAGCTCATCTTTATCATCTTGCACGAGTACTTTAAAATAATTATCAGTTTTTACATCTACGCTTTTCTCTTGTGTTAAGCTCTTTTTTTCAGCTTTGTTTGTTTGAGATGCAAGTTGATGTAGTTTTTGTTCTAATATTTTATTTTTTCTAACCATTGCATAGTTTTCATCTTCAAGTTGTTTAGCATAGTTTTGAAGAAGTCTTTTATCATTAATGATTGAACAGTTTTTATATAATATTTTGATAAGTGAATCTTTTTCAACAGGTTTATTTAAAAAGTTATTTACTTCAATGTTGATTAGTTTTTGTAAAAGTCTTGATTCATTATGAGCTGACAATACTATAATTACAGGGTTGTCTTGTATTTTATTTATCTGAGTTATGAGTTCTACACCATCCATTATAGGCATATTAATATCTGTTAATACAATATCAATATCCTCTTTTTTATATATCTCAATAGCCTCTTGACCATTTTTTGCTACAAATGTATTTTTAAAGAATTTTTTTAAACTACTCTCCATACCATCTCTTAACATTTGTTCATCTTCAGCATACAGTATATTTACAGAGCTTGATAACTCTTTTAAGTCTTTTGCAGTAATCATTTTAATCCTTTATGGAAGTATCACTAATTGTATCTAAATTAGATTTAGAGGTACCCTTTAGTACTATTATATGTTACAATAATCTGATACAAAAGGATGTTAAAATGAAAAAAATAGTTATATTTTTACTATTTGTATTATCTTTAAATGCAAGTGAAAGTTATTATGAAAGAGGTAAATTGGTTAATCTTGAAGAGGTTCGTATGTTACGAGACTCAGAGGGTAGTGGTATCAAATATTTTAAAACTAAAAGTGGACAAAAGCTAGGTATAACAGATGATATACTTGTTAAATGTAAGGGGGGAATCGATTGTTTAGATTTACTAAATAGATTTTCTTTAACAGATGTCTCTAAACTAACAGATACAATTTTTATAATAAAAATTAAAGATTACAATACAATTTTTTCATTATCTAGAGCATTATATGAGAGTGGTGATGTAGAGTTTGCACACCCTAATTTTATTAAAGAGAGGAGAAAAAGATAGTGCTGAGTTTTAAACTATTAACAACTTCAACTGTTTTTTTATTTTTATTATCTGGATGTTCTGATATTAGTTCAAGTGTTAAGTATATAGGTGATGATAATGATACACAGACGATAGAAGAGGTAGATATTCAAGCTGATAATATATCTGATGAGAAATACTATAAATATATGTGGCATATAGATTCAGCCAATAGTAGAGCAAAAAATATCTCTCAAGAGATGAGTGCTACACTAAATAATGAATATAATATAGCTCAAGTAGATGCAGATGCAGATATAAATATATTAAATGCATTCAAAATTACAAAAGGCAAAGGTGTTATAGTTGCTGTTATTGATGATGGTGCAGATATTGAGCATGAAGATTTAAAAGATAATATCTATTTAACATATAATACAGACAGTGATAATAGTGATGTGACCAATAATTCTAATTATATTTCATATTCATCTCATGGAAACACTTGTGCTGGATTTATAGTTGCACCAATTAATGGAGATGGGATTGTTGGCACTGCCCCTGAATCAAAATTAATTGTGATTAAACAAGAAGATTCTGATGATATAAAAACGATTAGAGCTTTTGAATATGCTAAAAATAACGGTGCAAAAGTTATTAGTTGTAGTTGGGGAACACAAAATGTTTCAGAAGCAGTGATTTGGGAATTAAAATCTTTATATGATTCTGGTATTACAGTTTTATTTGCCTCTGGTAATGATGGTAAAAACTTAGATAGTTATGGTTTGAATGATGAATCGGAGGTTGAGTGGGTTATAGGTGTTGGAGCAAGTGGTGAAAATAATGATGTTACAGGTTATTCAAACTATGGTCAAAATATTGAGCTATTAGCTCCGGGTGGTGATACTTATGAATCTGTTGGTTTATTAGGGTTGGATGATATGGGAACACAAGGTTCAGTAGATAATTATGGATTGGTATCAAATGCTTATAAATTTACAAATGGAACAAGTTTCTCAACACCAATAGCAGCAGGAGTAGTTGCTCTTATGTACAGCGTAAATCCAAATATCACACCAGCACAAGTAAGAGATATACTCATATCAACAGCTGATAAGATAGGCTTAGATGCAAACTATAACAATAGTGGTTTTGATGAAAAAAGAGCTTATGGTAAAATCAATGCTTATAAGGCTGTTCTTTCTGCAAAAAGCTATTAAAGAATCCATACAGAGAATTTTTTATTTTTTATTTTCCCTTTTGAGAGTTTTTGTTGAGCTTCATTTATAAACTCTCTCTCAATCGCCACATAAGCTTGTCTATCGTAAATATCTATCTTACCGATTGATGAGCCTTTAAGTCCATTATCAGCAGTTAAAGCACCAAGCAAGTCACCAGCTCTTAGTTTATCTTTTTTTCCACCCTCTATCACTAAAGTTACATTTTGAGGTTTCATCTCAAAACCAACTGATTTTAAAAGAGTAGAAGATTCTAAAAACTCACGAGTATCATTTTTATACTCTAGTGCATTTTGAATCTCATGTGCATCATAAAGAGTTATAGCGATGCCATCTTTTCCAGCTCGTCCTGTTCTACCGATTCTATGTGTATATGTCTCCTCTGTGTGAGGTAAATCATAGTTCACAACCATAGACAACTCTTTAATATCTAAACCCCTTGCTGCTACATCGGTAGCGATGAGAACAGGGCAAGATTTATTTGCAAACTGAACTAAAACATCATTTCTTTCATACTGTTCTAAATCACCGTGAATAGCAAGAGCATCAATTTTATTTTTTGCAAGATTCTCAGCTAACTCTTTTGCTTCAATTTTAGTGTTTGTAAAAACGATGATATTTTCAGGTTTATAAGTGCTAAATATTTTTACTAAAATATCTGCTTTAGTTCCCTCTGTAACCTCATAAAACTTCTCTTCAATATTGTTTGCAAGTTCTGTTGAAACAGTTTTAACCATAACAGCATTATTTTGGATTCTATTACTTATAGCTGTTATCTCATCTGTATAAGTTGCTGAAAAAAGTAGAGTTTGTCTTTGCTTTGGAGCATACTCTAAAAGCTTATCTATCTCCTCAATAAATCCCATATCTAACATTCTATCAGCTTCATCAAGAACTAAAGTCTCTAAATGTTCTAAACTCAGAGTCTCTTTATTTAAGTGTTTTAAGATTCTTCCAGGAGTACCCACTATAATGTGAGCACCATGGCGAAGGGAGCCTAGTTGAGGACCAAATGCTGCTCCACCACAAAGAGTAAGAATCTTTATATTATGGGCAAACTTAGCGATATTACGAAGCTCTTTAGCTACTTGATCGGCTAATTCACGAGTTGGACAAAGAACTAAAGATTGAACCCTAAACTTTTTTACCTGAAGCTTAGATAGAAGTCCGATCCCAAATGCAGCAGTTTTACCACTACCTGTTTTTGCTTGAGCAATAACATCACTGTTTTCTAAAATAATAGGAAGTGTTTGAGCTTGAACTGGTGTCATATTTTCATAACCCATTTTTGTTAGGTTAGAGATCATATCTGATGAAAGGGGAAGGTTTGTAAAACTTGTAGTAGGCATAATTAAATCTTTTTTAGAATTATACCTTATTTTAGAGAAGTGAATTTTTTATCTCTAAAAATTCATCATAATGTTCTATAAATAGATCTAGTAAAACAGGATCAAATGCTTTTCCTCTCTCCTCTAATAAGATAGATTTAACTTTATCAGCTTTCCAAGCTTTTTTATATACTCTAGGGGTAGAGAGTGCATCAAATACATCTGCTATGGCAGTTATCCTTCCGTATATATGTATATTTTCTCCCATTAATCTTCTAGGATAACCAGTACCATCAAACTTTTCATGATGTTGATGGGCGATAATTGCTCCCATCTGGAGAATCTCTCTTTTTGATTTTCTAAGGATCTCATATCCAGCTTGTGCATGTGATTTTATTATGTTAAATTCATCTTGAGTCAGAGATGATGGTTTGTTTAAAATATGATCAGGAATAATAATTTTACCTATATCATGAAGAGGGGAAGCTAGTCTTATCTTCTCTGCTTCCTCCTCACTAAGGCCAGATAAAAGTGCTAGTTTTTTTGAATATAGAGCTACTCTATCAACATGATATTTTGTACTTTTATCTCTACTCTCAATAGCTGTACCAAGAGTATGAATAATTTCAACCTGAGTTTTTTCAACTTCATTAATTAGTCTAATCTGCTCATTTTTCGCCTCTTGTTCATGAGTTACATCTGAGATGTTCGCTATAACAATTGTTGATTTATTGTTAATACCAAAAGAGATTCTTATAGGAAATATCTCCCCGTTTTTTCGTTTTCCTTCAAGCTCATTAGTATTATTTAAAAAAGCAATAGTTTTTTTAGATTTAAAGAAAGAGGATGATGCTTTATTGTGTTGATCTAAGAAATATTTAGGAATAATAAGGTGAAGATTATCCTTACCTATCATCTCCTCTTTTGTAAAACCAAAAATTTTCTCAGCTTTTTTATTAAAAGTTAAAATCTCTTTTTTATTATTTATAGCAACAATAGCATTGTGATTAGATTCAATAAGTGTTTCCTGATAATTATTGTTTTCATTAAGTTCATCAATATATTTTAATATAGAACTTTTAAGTATATGATCATCTACATGATGTAATAAAATTAAAATTCCAAGAATAATTTGAACAATAAAAGAGACTTGATTCTGTGTAAATACAATTGCATTGATAAGTAAAATAATAGCAACTAAAATATGAGCTGTTTCAATTCGTTTAAATGGTAGTTTTAGCTCTTTTTTAATATTATCCATTAAATATCACACCTTCTAGAAAATTTTTACAATTTTATCACAAATATTAATAATTTTACTTTAAATTTTTTTGCTGAACCTTAAAGAAAATATAAGACTTATTTTCTTTTTAACAATTTTAAAATATTTAGGTCATCAATCAACTAAAATTACTTCCCTTTATTAAATTCAAGTATACTTTCTAAGCATTATTTATTGCAAATAACTATCATTCAAGATTGATTAGATTGTTGCTAAAAGATATAAAAATATGAATAAAAATAAACAAGAAATTTATCTATTTACAGATGGAAGTGTTAACCCTCAAAGTGAAATGGGATTTGGGGCATATTTACTTTTAGAAAAAAAAGAGTTCTTTAGTCCTGAACTTCAAATGAAAACTAAGATTAAAAAGTTTGATAATACCTCCTCAACAAAACTAGAATTAGAAACACTTTTATGGGCTTTAGATGAAGTGAGTTTGAAAAACTTTAAAATAGTGGTTTATACGGATTGTCAAAATATTGTAGGCTTACAAAAGAGAAGAGATGGTTTTGAGTCAAAGAACTATATGACAAGTAAGGGTAAGCTGATAAAAAATCATGAACTATATAAAACTTTTTTTAAAAGATTAGATATTTTAGACTGTGAATTTATTAAGGTAAAAGGTCATAAAAAATCATCTATAAAAAATAAGATAGATGAAATTTTTACTCTTGTTGATAGAGCATCAAGATATGCTCTAAGAGAAGCTATAGCCATCCTAAATCAAACTTAGGTATATCAGCGATAAGAAAATTATGCAATTGCAAGGCGAAAGGTTGTAGGAGCTACTAGTAGCTTTAAGACCTTTCAACGAAGTCAAGTGTATGATTTTCTTATCGTCCTTTAGGATA
>JAYEKJ010000205.1:0-5995 GCA_034660975.1 Campylobacterota bacterium | reverse complement strand
GCTTTTTAGCTTTTTTAAATATTGACTTTTTTCTTTTTTTGGTCGAAAAAGCTTAGATAACATCTCTTTAACTCTCTCTTATTCGACTCTCTCAAAAAATTGCACTCATTTTTTGAATTGGGAAATTAATGATTCATCAATTTCCCAATAGTGTTCCACTTTATCTATATACACTTTTTTTAACCTATTTAAGAAATATACTCTTGATACCTCTTTTGCACCTAAACTTTTTAGATGATTAGTTGGTACTTGACAATCTATAAACTCATATCCCCATTTTTTTAGGTGTTCTACTAAAACAGCGTAGGCTGATTTTGAAGCATCAGTTACATCTGCAAACATTGATTCTCCACAAAACAGTTTTCCAACTACTACACCATAAAGTCCACCAACTAACTTTCCATCTAGATAAGATTCAACACAATGAACTACACCCATACCATGAAGAGTTTCATAAGCTTCAATAATATCATCTTGTATCCAAGTGCCATCTTGATTATTTCTATTTTTTGAACCACATTTTGTGATTACTTCTCTAAAATCAGTATCAAACTTATATTCGAATCTCTTCATACTTTTTTTAAGTGAACGGCTTAGTTTAAAGTCATCAAGTTCCATTATAAGTCTAGGGTCTGGTGACCACCAAATTATAGGTTCATCTTTACCATACCAAGGAAATATTCCATTTTGGTAGGCTTTAATAAGTCTCGATGGTATTAAATCCCCACCCCATGCAACTATACCATCTTCATTGGCTTCATTAGGGTGTGGGAATTTTATTTCATATTTATTTATTTGAGGAATCACTGTTTTTAAACCTTAAAATCAACTCTTTTTTACAATCTACTTCGACAATACCACCACTCTTTAGTTGACCAAATAGAATCTCATCACTAAGTTTGTTTGTTATATTATCTTGTATATATCTTTTGATAGGTCTTGCACCCATTTCTGCTGAATAAGAATTATCTACGATATAGTTTATAGCTCTTTTTGTAATGCTTATACTTATTTTTTTCTTTTTAAGGTCTTGATTTACTTCAGATATAAATTTATTTATTATCCCTTTAATTGTCTCGTTGCTTAATGGCTTAAACTCAACAATAGAATCTAATCTATTTCTAAATTCAGGAGAGAAAAATGATTTTAACTCCTCATTTTGAGAAAGTGTAGAATCATTATTAAATCCCATCACCCCTCTAGCAGAGGCTCCAATATTTGATGTCATAATAAGTATCACATTTTGAAAATTAGCTTTATATCCATTATTATCTGTAAGTGTTGCATTATCCATGATTTGTAATAAAATATTTATCAAATCTGGATGTGCTTTTTCTATCTCATCAAGTAGTAAAACTGTGTATGGATGTTTTTTAATTGCTTCTGTAAGAAGTCCACCTTGCTCATAACCGACATAACCAGGGGGAGCTCCAACTAGTCTGCTAAGTGTATGTTTTTCCATATATTCACTCATATCGAATCTTTCATAGTTAATATTTAGGGTCTCACTAAGGGCAATAGCTAATTCTGTTTTTCCAACACCAGTTGGTCCAGAAAATAAAAAAGAAGCTATAGGTTTATTTTTAGGAGTTAACCCCGCTTTAGATATTTTTATAGCTTTTGAAACAGTTTTTATACCATTATCTTGCCCTATAACTCTTAGTTGAAGATTATTTTCTAAGTTTTGAAGAGATATAGTTTCATCTTTATTTATTTTTGAGTTAGAGATACCAACAATTTTTGAAATTGTTTTTTCAATATCTGATTGTGTAACTTTATTTCGTTTTGATTTTCTTAGATGAAAAGATGCTGCTGTTTCATCAATTATATCAATAGCTTTATCTGGTAAGAATCTATCTGTTATATACCTTTTAGATAAATCTACGGCAGATTGAAGAGCTTTATTTGTGTATTTAACTTTGTGATGCTCTTCATATTTATTTTTAAGACCTTTTAATATTTGGTAACTTATTTTTGTTGATGGTTCATCTATATCTACTTTGGAGAATCTTCTGCTTAATGCTTTGTCTTTTTCAAAACTATTTCTATACTCAGCAAAAGTTGTCGCACCCATACATTTTAACTCTCCACTAGCAAGTGCTGGTTTTAATTGATTTGCTGCGTCCATACTTCCTGTTGTTGCTCCAGCTCCTATGAGTGTATGAATCTCATCAATAAAAAGTATAGCATTGGGGATAGATTTAATCTCATCCATCACACCTTTTAATCTTTTTTCAAAATCACCCCTATATTTTGTTCCAGCGAGTAAAGCACTCATATCTAGTGCAAAAAGTTTAGCATCTTTTATAATATTTGGAACACTCTTTGCAACTATATTTAAGGCTAATCCCTCTGCTATTGCTGTTTTTCCAACACCAGGTTCACCAATTAAAATAGGGTTATTCTTTTTTCTTCTACATAGAATCTGTGTAACTCTTTGTATCTCAGAATCTCTACCAATCACAGGGTCTATCTTTCCCTCTTTCGCTTTTTGTAAAAGATCAATTGAGTATTTCTCTAAAAAAGATTCTTTTTCGGGTTTTGTCTCTTGGGAGTCAGTGTGTGATATTAGTTCTAAAATATCAAGTCTATCTATCTCATACTCTTGTAAAAGTAGATATGAAAATGTATTTTTTTCATCATAGATAGCGACAATTAAATCACCTACATTTGCAGTTGATTGTTGGGCAGATTGAACATGTTTTATCATATTGTCAACTAGACGAGACAGAGCCATACTCTCAAGTGGATCAGTATCTATATTTTCAGGTAATACATCAACATTACTTTTTATATATTTGCCTAAACTCTCTTTCATCCTCTCAGCATCTGCACCACAGGCTAAAATAATATTTGAGCCTTCATCTGAACTAAGGAGTAGATAAAAAACATGTTCTATTGTAAGATATTCATGTTTTAATTTTTTAGCAAAAAGAACTGATTTTTGAAAAATATTATTTAAGTTACTACTAATCATTCTTCTTCCATTGTAGCTTTTAGTGGAAAACCATTATCTTTGGCTTTTCTTATAACTTGCATCACTTTTGTTTCAGCGATTTCGTGAGTATAAACACCACATAAACCTTTCTCTTTTTTGTGAACTTCTAACATTATATTTTCTGCTTCTTCATAACTTTTATGAAAAATAGTTATTAAAATATCAATCACAAACTCCATCGAGGTGTAGTCATCATTTAAAATAAATACCTTATATTTACTTGGGTATTTAATCTCCACTATTTGTTCTAAAGCTAAATCTGTTGCCATTATTTTACAGCCTTTAAAAAATCATCTATAATATCTTGTGGATTTTCAAGTCCAACCGAAATACGAATTAGTCCATCACTAATTCCTAAAAACTTTTTTGTTTCATCATTAAAATCTCTATATATTGTTGATGCCATATGAAGTGCCAAGGTTCTTGAATCACCAATATTTGCAGTGATTGTTGCTAGTTTTGTGTTGTTTAAAAATTTAAAAGCATCCTCTTTAGTTTTCATATCAATTGTAAAAAGTGTCCCACAACCATTTTTAAAATCTTTTAAATATCGCTCATGATGTGGATGTGAATCTAAAGATGGATGATTTATATCTAGCCCATTTTTACTAAGTTGTTTAGTTATTACCTCTATACTTTTAACGATTCTAGAGAGTCTTAGTGGTAGCGTTTCTAAACCAATCATTGTCAAATAAGAACTATTTGCATTTGAGCTCATACCAAAATCTCTCATAACTCTTTTTTTAGCATTTACAATCAACGCCATTTTACCAGCACCTTTGATAAACTTTTCTAAAAAACTATACCTTGGAGTTTTAAATTTATCTTCACTACCATTTATAGTTCTAAAAACTGCACAACCACCAAGTGCTGAAGAGTTTCCAGAGATAATTTTTGTAGTTGAATAGACAACTATATCAGCACCTAACTTCAAAGGGGAGATACTGATTGGAGTTATTGTATTATCAACAATAAGAGCAACATTAGCTTCATTAGCGATTAAAGCAATCTTTTTAATATCTGGAAGTCTCATATTTGGATTTCCAACACTCTCTAAAAATATTATTTTTGTATTGTTATTTATACAATTCTTTATAGAATCTAAATCATCTACATCAAAAAAATGTGTTTTGATGCCAAACCTTGAAAGTGTTTCACTAAAAAGTGCATAAGTCCCACCAAACAATCCACCGATAGAGATTATCTCATCACCAGATTCTAAGAGTGACATTGTTGCAAGGGTAGTTGCTGCCATACCAGAACTTGTTGCGATTGCTCCTATCCCATCATCCATGTCAGCTAAAATAGATTCTAATTTTGTAGTTGTTGGGTTTCCCATTCTTGAATAGAGTGGTTTTTTGATACTGCCATCAAAAATCCCCTCTGCTATCTCTGGTGTTTTATAAGCAAAAGATGCAGAGGAGGTTATAGTGGGACTAACAGCTCCATCTTTAGCTCCAATCTCTTGAACAAATTTAGTACAATACTCTTCATAATGATTCATATATAAAAGCCTTATTAATTATATTTAATTATAGCAAAGAAGAGATAATTTTATAAAAGTATCTCTTGAAATTTTTCATCTATTATTTTTAGTATATCATCTATGATTTTATTTTCATCTATTTTTATAGAGAGATGTATAGGCTTATAAAATATATTTGTTTTTTCTAGTTTATGGTTTTTCTTGTTTTCAATGGCTGTTAATAAACTAATTTTATTAATTATTTTATTAACAAGTTCTTGCTTTTTTTCATCACGAATTAATACAAATTTATTATGACCATAGTAGGCTATGAAAACACCATTTTCATCAAGTGTTTTTTTATCATTATTAAGTACCATAGCAACATTTTCATCTACACTATTTCGAATCTCTTTGCCATGCCATTTAACCATTTTTTCAATATTTTCTATTCTTATTAAATCGATAGTAAAAGGGATTTTATTATTAATACGATGCTCAATATTTGCCGTAATAGCATAAATATTTGGTAAACCAGTTTTCGTATTAATATTAATGAGTCGTTCCTCGTCAGTTATATCTGTAAAAGATATAATATATTTATTTTCATCATCAACTTTTTTACATTTAAGGAGATAGACTTTATCCTCTAAACCCACTTTCATTATCGCTTTATGCAATCTGTTTTCATCTAATTCTAGTAATTGGATAAACTCTTTATTACTATCAATATCGATATAACCTTTACGCTTTTCAAAAAGAAAAGAGATATCTTTAACCTTCATATGACACGATTCTAAATTTTCATAACCGGCCATCTCTAAAAATTGTTTATTTACTCGTGTTACTGCACCATCTTCGATAATAATAATGCCATGTTCTATAAAATCTACTATTATCTGTGTCTCTTCATTCTTTTTTAAAATTTGTTTTTGAAGAAGCTCTTCATTCTTTTGAGTATTGATAAATTCACAAATTTTGTATAAAACTAATAAAAATTTTTTATTATTAAAAGGTTTTAATACAAATTTATCCACCCCATCATCAATTAGCTTCATAAGATATTGCGGTTCATTATATGCAGAGGTGATTATGATTTTTTGATCTTCATTAATCTCTTTAATAGCATGAATCATCTCAATACCATTCATCTTTGGCATATTTATATCACTTATAACAATATCGTAGTTTTTATGTTTATACCGTTCAAGCCCATCTTGACCATTATCTGCTAAATCGATTACTGGAAAAAAACGGCTTAAAAAATCATGAATTTCATCTTGAATACTTTTATCATCTTCAACATAAAGTACTTTTATATCAGCAGCATACTCTTTTAATTTACTGACTGTTATCATTATAATCTTCCCATAGTTAAACTTATTTATCGACTATTGTATCATAGAAAGTTTTTATTATCTTGAATAATATTAGAGATGTTTACTTTTATAAATTATATGTTATTATTGGTTGCTTAACTATAATTATGTTAATGAGGGGGAGTTATGTCAGCTAGTAAGTTTAAAATATTT
>JAYEKJ010000204.1:3796-6046 GCA_034660975.1 Campylobacterota bacterium | reverse complement strand
ATTTAACACAATATTTTAAAATAATAATTTTATTGTATAATTCACTCAAATAATAGAGGTAAATATGCAAACATTTGGAAAATTCGCCACAAAACACGATTTAGAGTATATAACTCAACACTACATTTATATCAATGAAAAAAACGAAGATAGAACAGACATACTTATAACTCAAAATGAGTTTGAAGCTATGCTAAAAAAGAAGCGTAAAACAGTAGCTGGAACTATCTTTTTATATAACCCGATAATATGCCCAGTTGGATATAACACAGATTCACCACTTGCTGAGCAGGGTTATGAGTTTGATGGTAACTTCGAAGAACTTAAATTCAACAATATGATGAATCTTTTTTCAGCATCTGTTAGAGATGGGTATAGAGGCAAACTAGTTGAGATTAAGTACCTTTTCAACCTCAACAAGCCTAATATAGAACCAACACCTATACTTGAAGAGTTTGATGCTGATTTAGATAGATATACAAGCAATCAACTGACCCGTTATGACAAAGAGTTAAACTATCAAGATTACTTAAATATCCGTTTGAGTGGTAAGTTTGTTTATTTTGGAAGTGGACACAAATACGATAGACATCACAAAGAGATAATCAAATATGCTAAAAATGTTGCTACACAAGCTGTAAAACTTGGTAAAGAGGTTTATTTCACTCATGACAATAATTATGATGCCGATGAGTGTATAGATATAGCTTACTTCTTAGCTCCATTAGCAGTTGGAAAAATAAAAGAGAAAAGAATCAACGCGTTTAAAAATGCATTTAGAACTTGCCCACCTACTATTCAAAAACTAGGCTAATTAAATCTCATCCTCTCTCCAAGCTTTTAACGCTTGTGGGAGAGATTCAAATCCACTCTCTTTGCCAAGAATATATATCTCATCTAAAACATAACAACATACACTACCATTTGGTTCAAGTAAAAAAATAGCATACTCCTCACTACTAATAGATTTATCTTTTGAGATAACTCTTCTCTCATCTACTATATCATTTATGTTTGGTGTATCATCATACTCAACATTTAACAATTTTTTACCATCACTTACAAAAACAGCCATCTCTACCCTTTTATCTTCTTCTAGCCCAACGAGCAAAAAATCTTGCTGGGCTGATTCTATCACTAACTTTTTTATCATTTAGAATCTTGTCTTTTAAAATTTTAGCTAAATATGGTGCTAAAACAAACCCATAACCACCATTTCCATTTATCATATAAAGATTCGGATAATAGATATACTTCTCATAATCTTGCTTTTTCATCCCAAGCCCTATATCTTTACAAGCTAAAGTTTCATTAGAGATAACCAACTCACCTACTAAAGGCATATAATCATAAGAGCCTGAGCGTAAACCAGTATAATCTTTTATCACCTCAACATCTTCAAGCTTTATCGTTTTTGATGCTTTTTCTAACAACTCTGCTCTACCCTTCTCTATGTCATAAGGCTTAGTTGCAGTTTGTGGGTGATAGTGAACATCATGAGTTGCTCCTATTGCTAAAACACCATCATTTGTAGGTGATATAGAAACATATTGATGAAGAGAAAAATTATTTTTTGTAGAGGTTTTTATATCTATCCTATGACCCCAAACACCGGCTAACTTTATATACGGCTCTTTTATAAGATTTTCATAAGCACCTGTGGCTATTACAAGATCTTTAGCTGTGTATATCTCATCAATTATCCACATCCCATCATCATACTCTAGTGTTTGAACTTTCTGTTTTACAAATTTAGCACCATCTGCCAAAGCTTCGCACATGGGTTTCGCATCTATGATGGCTGTATCTAAAGATATAGTCTCTTTATCATAAGTGTTATCTATCTCTTTTAGTTTGAGAGTTGTATTTTGTTTATAAAACCTTAACGACTCCCCATCTTTTTCATCTTTAGCAATATGTATAAGTTGCGTCTTTGTAAAATGTTGAGGAAAGTTTTTCTCATAAAACTCCATAGAGTAGATAAAAGCATCTTGAAGTAACTCTTTTAACTCCCCATACTTTGAAAACTTAGGTGATACAAATGCACCAGCTGCTCCACTTCCACCATGAGCCACACCCTCCATATCAAAAAGTATCACACTCTTGTTCTCTTTTAAAAACTCATGAGCCACACTTGTGCCATTGATTCCAGCACCTATTATCGCTATATCATACATCTATATTCTCTCTTTTAATCTTATCTGTAAAAACAGCATTAACACCCATCTTAAACAACTCTTTTGCACGAAA
>JAYEKJ010000204.1:0-3696 GCA_034660975.1 Campylobacterota bacterium | reverse complement strand
GCGACACAATCACTGCTCAACACAATATCAACCTCTATAAAGTCACAATCACCTATGCATCCTATTAAAGCTGACATTGTATTCTCAGGATATAAAAAACTAGCTCCCCTATGAGCAGCAATTAAAAAATTACGGTTAAATAGTTCTAAAAAATTCATACATAATTTTATCATATATTTTTTGTGTTACAATATTTATTATGAATGATAATAAAAGAAGCATCTACTCTTGGGCATTTTATGATTGGGCAAACTCTGCTTATGCGACCACAGTGATGGCTGGTTTCTTTCCTCTATTTTTTAAAGCTTATTATAGTGTTGGAACTGATGCAACTGTGAGTACGGCTCAACTTGGTTTTGCTAACTCCCTATCTAGTTTTATCATTGTTCTTATAGCTCCCCTACTTGGTGCAATTGCTGATAAAGCTTCACTCAAAAAACGCTTTATATTTATTTTTGCTTATCTTGGAATCTTAATGAGTGCTACCTTGGCACTTGTTGGTGAGGGGGAGTGGCAATTAGCATCTTTTATCTATGTTCTTGGTAATATCGGTTTTATGGGTTCAAACACCTTTTATGATGGTTTACTCCCCTCTGTATCAAATAATAAAAATGTTGATTTTGTTTCAGGTTTAGGATTCTCACTTGGCTATCTAGGTGGTGGAGTTTTGTTTGCTTTAAATGTATGGATGTTGCAAGATTTTACTCTATTTGGGTTTGAAAGTGAGGTTCAAGCTATCAAAGCCTCATTTATAAGTGTTGCCTTATGGTGGGCTTTGTTTTCACTTCCACTATTTCTATTTGTAAAAGAAAAAAGAGATTCTAAAAAGATAAAAACTACTACCCTCATAAAAGAGGGATACCTTAGACTAAAAACAACATTCTCTAAAATAAAAAAACTCAAAGGATTACTTCTTTTTCTCATAGCTTACTGGCTCTACATAGATGGAGTTGATACAATCATACGGATGGCAGTTGATTATGGAATGGCACTAGGGTTTGATTCTAGTAACCTCATCCTTGCTCTTCTCATTGTTCAATTTGTAGGTTTTCCAGCCACCCTAGCCTTTGCAAAATTAGCTCAAGTTTGGGATACTAAAAAAGCTATCTATCTTGCGATTCTTATCTATATCTTTATAATTATTTGGGCTTCTACTATGGTTGAGGTGTATGAGTTTTATATACTCGCTATCATGATAGCCCTAGTCCAAGGTGGAATCCAAGCACTTAGTCGCTCATACTACTCAAAAATGATTCCACAAACTCACGCTGCTGAGTTTTTTGGTTTTTACAACTTTTTAGGAAAATTTGCAGCTATCTTAGGTCCTCTATTAGTAGCTGTTGTTGCTCTTATGAGTGAAAACTCCCGTATCGCTATCGCTTCTATATCTATATTCTTTATAGCTGGAGCGATTTTACTATATTTTGTAGATGAGAAAAAGATAGCAAAAGAAAATAAAAAACTATTTTAGGGTATCATAAGTAAAATTGCACAGGAGTATGTTATGAAAACTTTTAAAGAACACGGACTTTTAGTTGGTATTAGTAGAATAGATGAATTCTTTTTTATGAAAATAAGGATAACTGGAACTCTTACTCACAGAGATTATGAGATTATGGTTCCAATGCTTAAAGATTCTATAAAATCTGTAAAAAATCCCAAAATAAAAGTGCTTATAGATGCAACTGAGTTTGATGGTTGGGAAGCTAGAGCAATCTGGGATGATTTAAGATTCGGAATGGAATTTAAAGACCTTTTTACTAAAGTAGCCTTTATTGGAACTCAGAGTTGGGAAGAGTATGGTGTAAAAATTGGAAATTGGTTTATGAGTGGAGAGATTAAATACTTTGAATCAAGTGTTGATGCACATATCTGGATTAATCAAGATGAGATAACACCAACAACCCCTGTACAAAAAGATTTAACTAGTAGAAAAGATGATATTAGAGATGAGTTAGAAGATATGTTTAAATTAAACCTTAGAAGAACTGATTTAAATGTACCTGAACCAGATGATCAAGATGCTTCAGAGATATTGATATCCATTTTAGAAGAGAAGTTAAACGAGATTAAAAATGATGTAAGAGCTGGAAAATATAAAGATTATTAATCCCGAATTATGCAATATGAATTTACAAAATTTACCTATGCTTGTAATCAAGGGATATTTAGTGAAAATTTTTAAGCCACCTTGTTGGTGGTGCAAATTTTTAATGAATGTGCCTTGGTTGCAATGATAGATTAAATTTTTAATTCTCTATTGTATAATTCGGGTTAATACTAAATACCTTTAATTATAGCCTCTCTCACCCTTTGGTTTATCTCATCGTAACTTAACCCTTCGGGATAGATAGGCTTGAGATAGGTAACTTTGATTTTTCTAGGGAGTGGAAAAATTGTACCAGTTTTAAGTGCATCAAAAGCACCCTCTAAAACTACTGGAACAATTGGTGTGTTATATGTAGCTGATAATATCGTATAAAATACTCTAAACTCCAAAAGTTTTCCATCCCTAGTTCTAGCACCCTCAGGGAAAATCACAAGATTAGCACCCTCTTTTAGTGGCATTGCTGAGTATTGCATTGTTTGTTTTAGGTGTTCATTTGCATCTATTAAAATATTGTGACTATTCTCAGCTATCGGTTTAAAGATTCCTCTGCCAAAAACCTGTTTAAAAGATAAGAAAAAACTTCTCTTTAGAACCTTAAAAGGTAAAGTTGCCAATATCAAAAAACCATCTAACATACTCTGATGAATAGGTGCGATGATACATCTAGTTTTTGGGATATTCTCTTGACCTTTTACTTCAAGTGAGAAGTAAAGCTTAAAAAGTGGTAATAATACTATTTTATATACACCCATTATTATTGGAGAATAGATGAGTTTTTTATCAATTTTTTCATCTAAAATATTTTTCCACTCTAGGGTGGTTGGATTAAACTTAGTTTGATTCTTTTTAACATACTCATAAAGCTCTTTCATTGTCATGATTTTAGAAAAAAGCACTTCATCTATAACTACACCAAAACTCTGTTCAATATAAACAAAAAGTTCAACATAGTTTAAAGAATCTAATCCAAGGTCAAGCTCTAAATGTGAAGAGAGATAGATAGGCTCACTACTAAGTGTAGAGATATAAGATTTTAAACTTAAATAAAGTTCATTATCCTCTTCACCCTGCTCTTTAGAATCTATCTTTTTAGAGATTATTTCATATCCTAGAACCTTATGAGAATCATCAACTTCCATATTATAAAGCTCAACCCCATACCAACGAATCTCACTCTCTATATTTATAATATTAGCTTTTTTTAATGCCTCAAAATCTGGATAAATAATTGCATAAGGGGCATCATCTTTTATAAGCACTTCTATTTTTTTTATATAAAATGAAAGTGTTAAGATTCTATCCCCTATTGCTTTTAAATCCATCTAATTATTATCTTTTTTAAACTTAGCTAACCACTCTACATCAACCTCTTTAGAGTTCTCTTTTTGAGCCAACAAAGAATCGATAATGCTAACTAAAGTATCCTCATCCATAAACTCCAACAAATCAGGATTAATAGATGTAGAATTTACACCATCATAAGAGTTTAAAAGCTCTTGTATATCATTTATAAGTTTTGTTTTTCTAGATTCCAAATTTAACCACCCCTTTTAATTTAAGGGCACCTCCAATGTCAGCCTCGAATA
>JAYEKJ010000203.1:0-6074 GCA_034660975.1 Campylobacterota bacterium | reverse complement strand
GCATTGGTGTCCGATTTACTCCGTTTTTTGCAATGAACCTGATTTGTGGAATAATTAACCTTGATTCTAAGCCGATAGTAACGAAAGATCCATAGATATTAGTTTAGAGTGTTTTAGGAGAGGTCTAGTATTTAATGACACTTTATGGAAGATTTAGGAAGCAAGTGGTCAGTGATGAATATCCACTTTATGATATAGTTATGTTTTTAGCAACGGGATCAGGCATAATTTAGGAAATAAAACTTAACTTTATCTTATGTTAAAAGTAGTTACAAAAAATCTTTTTTTTCGTTCCCACAATTTTGTCAATTCCAATGAAATAAGCAAATTATTAGCCTCGAATAAATTCGCGATTCCGTATTTAGCTTATAATTTCATTTCAACTCATTTAAAATTATTTATTTATATTGTATCTAACATAAATATTTTTATAAGATAAAGTTGTGTATAACAGATACACAACAAAAAAAGGAAAATTAATTGAATAGAAAAGATAAACTTATTGAAAATATGAAAAATAACCCTAAAAATGTGAACTTTGAATCTATCACTATTCCATATAAATAACCAAGAAAATTAATTTATGTAAAAAAAGTTTTAAGTATATTAGGGGTATAGAATGATTAAAGATAAAGAGTATTATTTAACCCGAATTATGCAATAGGAATTTATACCCCAAGGGCACCTTGCAAAATTTACCTATGCTTGTAATTAAGGGATGTTTAGTAAAAATTTTAAGCCACCTTATTGGTGGTGTAAATTTTTAATGAATGTGCCTTGGTTACAATGATAGATTAAATTTTTAATTCTCTATTGCATAATTCGGGTTTAAGTATTAACTACGATATTATTGTTAGTGAATTATCAGACGAAAATGGTGGTGTTTTTTTTGCCTACTATAAAGATAATAAAGGGATCATGGGTGATGGTAAAACAAAAGATGAAGCAATCGCTGATGTTAAAAGTGCCTTTGAAATTTATGTAGAAGTATCACTACAAAATAAAGACACTATACCAGAACCATTGGAACTTGGATAAATCAAAGAGAATCAATATCTCTATGACAAATAGAAGAATTATGAACCTAGATTTAATCGCAAAAAAATTCAATAGTGACAGAAGTAAGGTTCTATCTGCACTTACAGATATGTTACTTAATAATGAAATTAAGTTGAAATTATCACATTAAATTTTTGAGGTTTTTATTTAAGTAACTTACTTATTACCCTGTACAACTCTTCATCATCAATAGGTTTTGAGACATATCCACTCATACCTAGCTCTAAGAATTTTTCTTTATCGCCACTCATCGCATTTGCTGTTAGAGCTACTATTGGGGTCTCTTTTCCATATTTAGTATGGATTCTTTTCATCGCTTCGCTACCATTCATATTTGGCATATTTTCATCCATTAGTACTAAGTCAAATTTCTCTTTACCAAACATATCAACAGCTTCTACACCATCATTCGCTATTTTATAGCTTAGTCCAAATTCAGACATCAATATCCCAATAAACATCTGGTTTGTTTTATTGTCTTCAGCTATCAGTATATGCCCGTTTAAACTCTCAAACTCATCCTCTTCAAGTTCAGTTTTATCCTCTATCTCAGTAGGTGATTCAATCTCAATAAGAGGGATGATTACTCTAAATGTACTACCCTCGCCATCTTTACTTACAAGGTTTATCTCTGCTTTCATCTGCTCAATAAGGTTGAGTACAATACTTAGACCAAGTCCTGTTCCACCATACTCTCTCGTTGTGGAACTATCAGCTTGCTCAAACGGTTTAAAAATTCTATCTTGAATCTCTTGGCTCATCCCTATCCCATTATCTTTTACCACAATAACAAGTTTAGAATCTTCATATTTTGTACTAAAATATATCTCACTATCTTTTGGTGAGAATTTTATAGCATTGGATACTAAGTTTGTGATAACTTGAGAGATTCTCAGCCAATCGCCATTTATAGTTGTGTTTAGAGTTTTATCTAGTTTTTTGTTCATTATTAATTTTGAGTGAATTAATTGAGTATCAAAACGGCTTAATAATAATGGAATTTTTTCAGATGGATTAAAATGGTGATAATCTAAACTAAATTTCCCACTTTGTAATTTTGATAGGTCTAATATATCGTTAACTATACCTAAGAGAGAATCTGAGCTATCAATTATACTTTGTAAATATGCTACTTGTTTTTCATCTTTGATAAGGCGTTTTAAGATAGTAGAAAAACCATTTATGGAGTTTAAAGGTGTTCTTAGTTCATGTGACATATTTGATAAAAATTCATCCTTAGCTTTTTCAGCCACTATCGCTTTATCTCTAGATAGAATTAATTCTGTAACATCATATCTTACTGCTAAATACTCCTCTATCTCCCCATCAACATCTAAGATAGGGATAATCACACTATCTACATAGTAGCTATCCCCATTTTTCTTAGTATTTTGTATTGTAGCTTTAAAGATTTTTTTTGCTTGTATCGTTTCCCATAACTCTTTAAAAACACTAGATTGCATATTTTGATGTCTAATAATATTATGAGGTTGCCCTAATACCTCCTCAGCTTTATAACCGGAATAGGTACAAAAATTATCATTTACATAAGTGATATCACCTTGTAAATCTGTTTTAGAGACAATGGCACTTTGATTTAAAGCATCTACAAACTGTTGGAGTTCATTTTTGAGTTTTTGAATCTCTCTACTACTCATAATCTCTCGTATATAAACAACAAGACCAAATATCAATAAAAATAGAGAACTGATAAGTAATGATTTGATTATAGATGCTGTCTCATTTTGAAGCTCTTGGAGTTTACTGTTTATCTCTTGGATAATAATGTTGATATCTTTAATTAAACTATTATTTTTAAGCTCTTTATTTAAGTTTAAAAGAGATTTTTGTTTTTTATTTATTATTTGTAGATGAATCTTTAGTTTATCGACCTCATATATTTTTGGATGAATATCTTCTATATCAACGATAATATCTCTATAATTTGAGTTAATTACATCAAAAATATATTGAGTAAACTCTTTATCATTCCCAATCTTACCAATATTCACAATATATGTTTTATAACTTTTTTCTAACCAAAAAATTGAGTTTTTAATCACAGCATTATCTGTTTTTATATCTTCATAAATATTGATTAGATTACTATTTTTTTGTTCCATATTTAATACTAAGTTACTTAGCTTAGAATCATTTAGTTTTTTTAAATTTTTTATATATGAATGAAACTTCTCTTGAAAAATATCATTTATTTTCACTACATCATCATGCGATGTTGTTTTATTTAAACTATCTAAAACTTTTAATTGTTTATGAGATAATATCTCCATCTTAAAAGATTGTTGTTGAATATTTGTAAGCTCTTTGGAGATTTTGGAGATTTGAGAATTTCTAAAAACATAAAAAGAGATGATGATAAGAGATACTATAAAGATAGGGATTATAATTAGATATTTTCTCATTTGATATCCTTTAGAATCTCAGGCATCTCACCTGTTAATGTTTTTAAAAATGCTTCTATATCATCTACCTCACTATCAGTTTCTATAATATCAAGCTGATATTCTCTCATAAAAATAATAGCATCTCGTAATGTTTGAACTGTACCATCATGAAGATATGGGGCTGTTAACTCTATGTTTCTAAGTGATGGAACTTTATATACGAACTTGTCTCGCTCTCTTAATGTAAGATTATATCTTCCTTTTGATCCACTCTTGTATGGAACCATTAATCCCACTTTTTGAAACATATTTCCACCCACATTTACACCATTGTGACAACTAATACATCCAGCCTCTTTAAATATTTCGTAACCTCTTTTTTCCTGTGCTGTAATAGCGGTAGAATCCCCTCTTAGATATTTGTCAAATTTTGAATTAGGTGTGATTAGTGCTTTTTCAAACTCTACAATAGATTCTATAAGGTTATTTTGAGTTACCCCATCTTTGTAGATTTTTTTAAACTCTTTTTTATAGGGAGAGTTACTGAGTTTATTTAAAATATTTTCAACACTATCTGCCATCTCTATTGGATTAGTAAGTGGAAAAAGAGCTTGTTGATGTAGCGTTTTTACCCTCCCATCCCAAAACTGAGTAAAATTAAATACTGAATTTAAAACAGTTGGAGTGTTTAGATTTCCCTCAGAAGCATTGATTCCAAATGAAAACTGTGTGGAATTTGCTCCACTCCCTGGAAGTGTATGGCAAGAGGCACAAGAGATAGTTTTGTCTTTTGAAAGAATTGGATCAAAAAACAGTTTTTTACCAAGTTCTGCTTTTACTTTATTATATTCTACTGTTAATGGTATTGGTGTTATCTCAGCATAAACACTAACTGTTATTAAAAAAAATGATATTAACTTATACATAAATCACCCCCTGTATGTTTTTATTCTTATTGTAAATATAGCACCATTTTTAGAGTTTTTAGCATAAATACTCCCATGATGATACTCTTTAATAATAATTTTAGATAAGTAAAGACCCAAGCCAGTCCCATTTTTTTCTAGTTTTGTAGAGAAGTAAGGGTCAAATAGTTTATCGATTATCTTCTCGTTTATTCCACCAGCATTATCACCCACCTCTAAGCA
The DNA here is from genome assembly GCA_034660975.1 of Campylobacterota bacterium. Classification (GTDB taxonomy): domain Bacteria; phylum Campylobacterota; class Campylobacteria; order Campylobacterales; family Sulfurimonadaceae; genus Sulfurimonas. The sequence continues at coordinate 1,462 of JAYEKJ010000203.1, read as the reverse complement.
TACATCGTCATCACTTATATAACTTTGAATCTTAATCATAGGGTTTTTTATATTATTTTGAAGTAGTTGTTCTCTTGCATTATTTATAAGATTTAAGACAACTTGTATTAATTCATTTTCATGTACTTTTATTTTATAGTTAGCATTTAAATCAATATTTACTTTAATAGAGTTAGATTTTATTGTATCAGCGACCATCTTGTAAGCTTTTTGAACAATCTCATCAAAAAGTAGAATCTCTGATTTTTTATTTGGTTTATAAAAATCACTAAAGTCTGTAATTATTTGACTAAGATTTTTTGTATAAAGTCCTATTTTAGTTAGCTTGTCTTCAAAATAATCAAGAAACTTTTTTTGCTCATTTTTGTCGTTTAAATCATATTTTTCTAAGTCTAATACTAATTGCATATTTATTTGGGCAGTGGAGATAGATGCTAGTGGTTGTCTCCATTGATGAGCTATCATACTAAGCATCTCACCCATTTGAGCAAGGCGAGATTGCTGTAAAAGGTAAGCATCTTTTTTTTCTAATTCTTGTTTTATTAAAACTCTATCTGTAATATCTTGAACTGTACCATAAGATGTTATTGGTGTACCATCTTTGGCAAATATTGTCTCACAATGCTCTATTACATATTTAATGGAGCCATCATCCATTAATAATCGATGCTCTAAATTATAACTTCTCTTATCTTGTAGGGATTTAGCATAACTGACCTCTAGTTTTGATCTGTCATCTGGATGCACTCTATTTATAAACTCTGCATATAGATTATAATACTTTATCTTTTCATCTAATTCAAATATATTATATGTTTCACTAGTCCATTTTAAATCGTTTGTAGAAATGTTTAATACCCAAGAACCAACTTTTGCCATTCTTTGAGCAATTTGGAGATCATTATCTACTTTTTGAACCTTAGATTCTAAAGCATTGTTTAGTGTCACTAGTTCACTTTGAAGAATCTCTAGCTCTTTGTTTTTTTGTGCTAAAAGGTTTTGTCTATAAAAGAATCCACCAATAATAATAATTAGTAGTAATAGAATCTCTTTGGCATACTCAAAGTTAACATTTTGTGAATATCTTATTGAAACCCACTCGTTTAATTTTTTTTGTAACTCTGAGGGTTTTATATCTTTTGATATCTTTTCAAAAATATTATATAAAATCTTGTCATCTTTTCTTGTGGCAAATCTAACTTCTACTTGTTCATTGAATTGACTAGAGATATAAAGTTCCTCATCGCCAAGGTGTTTCAACCAGTAAGCTGAACTCATTAAAACATCAATATGCCCATAATATTCACCATTTTTCACCCCTGTTAATCCATCTTCTGTAGATTTAACAAGTTTTAACTTAATGCTTGGATATGTAAATTTTAGGTTCTCAATAAAAGATTGTCCGGCAACTATGGAGAAGGTTTTATCTATAACTGTTTTGAACTCTACAATAAAATTTTTA
>JAYEKJ010000202.1:0-6103 GCA_034660975.1 Campylobacterota bacterium | reverse complement strand
CCTAAGCGTCGTAGAGTTTAAGGAGATTACTGATGGCAAGATATAGAGGTCCAGTAGAAAAAATCGAAAGAAGATTTGGTGTAAGTCTTAACCTTAAAGGTGAGCGTCGTTTAGCGGGTAAATCTGCTTTAGAAAAAAGACCTTATGGTCCTGGTCAACATGGTCAGCGTCGTAAGAAAGTTTCTGAGTATGGTTTACAACTTAATGAGAAGCAAAAAGCGAAATTCATGTATGGTGTTTCTGAAAAACAATTCCGTGCATTATTCGTAGAAGCTAAAAGAAGAGATGGTAATACAGGTACAAACCTTATCACTCTAATTGAAACTAGACTTGATAATGTTGTTTATCGTATGGGTTTTGCTTCAACTCGTCGTTTTGCTCGTCAATTAGTTACTCACGGTCACCTTTTAGTAGATGGCAAAAAACTTGATATCCCTTCTTACCGCGTTAAAGTTGGTCAGAAAATAGAAGTTCGTGAAGCTAGTAAGAAAAATGTACAAGTGGTTCGTGCTATGGAATTAACTAACCAAACTGGTTTAGCTCCATGGGTTGATATTGATGCTGATAAAGTTTTCGGTATTTTTACTCGTTTACCAGAGCGTGATGAAGTTGTTATTCCAGTTGAAGAACGTTTAATCGTTGAGCTTTACTCGAAATAGTAATTAAATAAAAAAGGCGTATTAATGAATAAAATTAAAACTACTCCACTTACTCCACAAGAGTTTGAAGTGGAACAGATTAGTGAGAATGAAGCTAACATTATGGCATTCCCTTTTGAAACAGGTTATGCTATCTCATTAGCTCATCCACTTCGCCGTTTTTTGTTAAGTAGCTCAGTTGGTTATGCACCAGTAGCTATTAAAATTGAGGGTGCTAAGCATGAGTTTGACTCTGTGCGTGGTATGCTTGAAGATATTTCAGATTTTATTTTAAATCTAAAAGAGATTCGTTTTAAACTTAGTAACGAAGTTACTGAAACTGAAATCAATTATAGCTTTACAGGCCCTTGTACTATTAAGGGAAGTGATCTAAATAATGATGAAGTAGAAGTAGTTACTCCAGATGCACCTTTAGCAACATTGAATGAAGATTCAACTCTTAACTTCAGTATTAAAATTGCACAGGGAATCGGGTATGTTGCTAGTGAAGATACTTATGATGAACTAGAAGAGGGTTATATAGCACTTGATGCTTATTTTACTCCTGTTCGTAGTGCAACATATAAAATTGAAAATGTTTTAGTAGAAGATAATCCTAATTTTGAAAGAGTTATAATGAACATTAAAACTGATGGACAAATCACTCCATTAGATGCGTTTAGAAACTCTTTAGAAGTTATGTATGCTCAACTTGCTGTATTTAACAGTGAGATTAGTATAAAAGCTCCAGCAACTATTGAAAGAGTTGAGGAAAGCCCAGATCTTAAAAAACTAACAACTAATATTGATAGTTTAGGATTGAGTGCAAGAAGCTTTAATTGTCTTGATAGATCAAATATCAAACTAATTGGTGAAATTACATTAATGAGTACTAACGACTTAAAAAATGTTAAGAACCTTGGTAAAAAATCATATGATGAGATTGTAGATAAAGTGCAAGAGTTCGGTTTTGCAGTTGGTGCAAATCTTTCAGATGATGTTGTTACAGCATTAAAAAAGAAAATAGAAGCCGAAAAGGCTTAATTAGAGGATAATAGATGAGACATCGTCATGGATACCGTAAACTAGGTCGTACAAGTGCACACCGTGCTGCTTTACTTAAAAACCTTAGTATTTCGTTAATTGAACATGGTAAAATTGAAACTACTGCTATTAAAGCTAAAGAGTTACGATCTTATGTAGAGAAACTGATTACAGTTGCTACTAAAAATGATTCTAATGCTCATAGAACAGTATTCGCTGCGCTTCAAAGTAAAGAAGCAACTAAAACTTTAGTAAATGAGATAGCTCCTAAATATGTTGACCGTAATGGTGGATATACTAGAATTACTCGTACTAGAATTCGTCGTGGTGATGCTACGACTATGGCATTTATTGAATTAGTTTAATTTTATAAATACCTGTTTGGTTTCTCCTTTTAGTTAAGGATAGACCAAACACCCCTTCTAAACTTTCCCCAACTCTAAAATACTTTAACAAAAAGTGAGACAAAATGAGTAATTTCGCATTTGGAACATACAGAATAAGTGATTATAATCCACAACATATCGAAGCATTACGAGAAGCGATAGAATCTGGAATAACTATGATAGATACATCATCAAACTATATGGACGGTGGAGCAGAAAAGGCGATAGCTTTAGCTTTTAGAGAATTTGATGATGATAAAAAAGATGATGTAGAGATAGTTAGCAAATTTGGCTATATTCAAAACAGCAATTTAAAAAGACATAAAGAGACACCATTTGAAGAGGTTGTTGAGTATACTCAAGAATGTTATCACTCTATATCTCAATCTTTTTTAGAGGATCAATTAACTCACTCATTACAAAGACTAGAGCGTAATAGTATAGATTGTTATCTTATTCATAATCCAGAATATTATCTCTTTGATGCTATCAATAAAGGTGTTGAGAAAGATGATAGATTAGATGAGATGTATAAAAGATTATTTGATGCATTTATGGGTTTAGAGTTAGAGGTACAAAATGGGAGAATTAAATCTTATGGGATTAGTTCAAATAGTTTTTCAAAACCACATAATAGTGATGAATTTTTACCATACGAAGATTTACTTACATTAGCAGAAGATGCGTGTGCAGAGATAGGTAATGATAAACATAGTTTTACTACTATTGAACTCCCAATAAATATTTTAGAAAGAGATGGTTTAAGATGTAGCAAATGGGCAAAAGAGAATGGACTAAGAGTTTTAGCTAATAGACCTCTTAATGCTCAATATAATGGCTTAATGTTTCGTCTTGCAGATTATGAGGAAAGTTCACAGTATTACAATCACTTCAATGAACTAATGGAAGTCAGTGATAATGATACATTAAGATCATTATTTAATCTACTTGAACAATTAGATGATAATAAACATAAATTTGGATGGATTGGTGATTATGATTCTTTTCTTTATACACAAATTATTCCACATATTAAAAACTCTTTAGAATCTATTGATAAGGAGAATGTAGAAACTATATTTACCTTTATAGATATGTTTTTACAAGAGTATAGAAAAATGGTTTTATTTGAGTGTTCTAAAAATACAAGAGTTCAATTAAAAGATTTTTTCAAAGATTGTAAAGTTTCACTACAAGAGTGTGCTTTAAGATATTTAATGCAAGAGGAAACAATAGACTTTATTTTAGTTGGGATGAGAAAATCAAGCTATCTTAGTGAAATTATGGCATTACAAGAGTAAAATATTTTAGCTAATAATAATTTTTATGAGTAGTTAAGCGATATTGTCATATTTTATGTTCTAAAAAATAAATATATATAGATAAGGAAAAAAAATGATTCCATTTACAGATGAAGAGTTAATCCCACCAGTAAAAAATGTAATAGACAAGGTTCGTCCATCATTAGCACTTGATGGTGGTGATATATCTTTTATAACAGTAAAAAATGCAAAAGTATATGTTCAACTCAAAGGTGCATGTATCGGTTGTGCAAGTAGTGGTAATACATTGAAATATGGTGTTGAGAGACAAGTTAGAATGGATATTCATCCTGAATTGGTTGTTGTTAATGTACCAATCGGTATGGAACATGACATAGAAAATTTATAAAACTGGTAAAGTATGAGTTTGATAAGTAAACATAAAATATTAACTAAAGCAAAAGATAGTTTTTCAAAGTCTAATTATAAAGATGCACTTGAAAAGTTTGCACAAGTATTACAAAGTTATCCCAATTCAAAAGAAGCATATAATGGTGTAATTCTTTCTGAGATGGCAATGAGTGGAGAGGGTGGAGCTGAAGCTTTATTTGATTATTATGAAATACTTAGAGAAGAGGATGCAGAATCTGCAGATATGATTATAGATGAGATATTACAAAATTTAGATGGTTCATTAGAGAAGTTAAGTGAAGTGTTATCTGAACCACTAAAAGATAAGTTAGTCTATGAAGATGGGATTCTATATCAAGATTTTAAGATTCTTATAGATAGTGGTAAAGATTTTAGAGAAACTTTTGAAAATATAATGTTTTCTACTAAAGTTATCATCACTGAAAAGGATGATTTCATCGATTTTTTAGATTCTCTAATAGAGCATAAATTTGATGAGATGGCTTTTTCATATCTTGAAAATGCATTAAAAGTTTATCCAAATGATATGAGATTGATAAAGTTATTAGACAAACTATCATTAAGCAGTAAAAAAGGTATAGATCTTGAAAATTGAACTACCAAATAAAGATTTTAAATTTGTAACAGAAAATTCACAAGAGTGTGATGCAGAGACTGCATTTGTTTTAACAACACAAAATAAAAAATATTTACAAAATGCAAAAGAGAATAATGCACACTCTATTATTGAGATAAAAGATATTGCATCTGTTTTTGGTGTAGATAAAATCAAGATAGTTGGAATAACTGGAACAAACGGTAAAACAACTACTGCAAGTGCAATCTACTCTTTCTTACTTGATTTAGGTTATGAAACTGCTATGCAAGGTACTCGTGGATTTTTTATGAATGATGAAGTTATAGAGGGAAAATCTTTAACAACCCCATCAGTATTAAATATCTATAAGCATATCTATCAAGCTGTAGAGGCTGGATGTGAATTTTTTATTATGGAAGTTAGTTCCCATGCTATTGTTCAAAAGAGGATAGAGGGATTAAATTTTGATTTGAAAATTTTAACTAATATCACTCAAGATCATTTGGACTATCATAAAACTTTGGGTGAGTATATATCTGTAAAAAATAGTTTTTTTCAAGATGATTGTAAAAAGTTGATAAATAAAGATGAGACTAGAGCCTCTTTTAATATTAATAATGCTTTTACTTATGGGATAGAGAATAATGCTACATATAAACTAATCGCTTACTCTTTAAATAACGCTTCGAGTGGAATCTTACAACATTTCCAAGAGGTTGTTCCATTTACATCATCTTTACATGGATTCTTTAATCTTTATAATCTTGTTTGTGCGATGGGTGCAGTTCATATTTTAACTGGTAAAAAACTAGAGGATGTGATGGAAGTTGTAGATAACTTTGCAGGTGTGAGTGGTAGAATGGAGCAAGTTTGTGAAGCACCCAATGTTATAGTAGATTTTGCACATACTCCTGATGGGATGCAACAAGTTTTAAATGCCTTAAGAGAAAAAGAGCTTTTAGTTGTATTTGGTGCTGGTGGAGAGAGAGACAGACAAAAAAGACCAATAATGGGTAAAATAGCTGCTTCTCTTGGTAAAAAAGTATATATAACAAGTGACAACCCAAGAGGTGAAGACCCACAATCAATCGCTGATGAGATTTTAGAGGGGATAGAAGAGAAAACTAATGTTGTTGTTGAGCTAAATAGAAAAAAAGCTATCGAGATGGCACTAGATGATCAAGAGAGTGAAGAGGTTGTTGTTATCCTTGGAAAGGGTGATGAGAGTTTTCAAATTATCTATGATAAAAAATTACCATTTGATGATAGAGAAATTGTAAGAGAGTTATTAAATATTTAATTTTATCATCTAACCCATTACTTACTTAATTACATCTCAAAAAATTGTTAAATATCTCATATTTAGCTTATTTCATATTTTAAGGTTTGTTAATGAGCATATATGCTTTACAATCACCAGCAGGTGGTTTTTTAGATGAAGATCTAAAACATTTTAATAAAAGATTTGATGATTGGTGTATCCATTTTGATAACTTTGAAGATGCCGATACTATATCGCAGAGTTTACCAAAAAGAACAAGCGTTAATATTGTTGAAATTACACCACTAAGCTACCCCCAATATTTTTTCCCAACTCTAGAGGGCAGTATTCACACTACTCGTGAAGTTAACAACAAAATCATTTATATTGTTGAACCTTTTATGGGCTCAAATTTTCGTATAGCCGTATGTGATTTGGCAACGAAAAAAGTAAGAATTACAAAAACACGCTATAACAATATTTTAAGTGTAGAGGGTGCTTTT
>JAYEKJ010000201.1:0-6116 GCA_034660975.1 Campylobacterota bacterium | reverse complement strand
TATAAATTCCTATTGCATAATTCGGGTTTAAATATAATGTTTTAGTTAATTCTATCACAAAAATGATATTTATAATATAATTTCGTATAAGGACATCAATGTGAATAAAGAGCTAGACTTAATAATAAAACCAGAATTTATCCAAGATTATAAAGATGGATATCCATTAATCACAAAAGAATCTATTATAGATTGGAAAAAACTTAGTGAGGAGGGGATGATAATAAACCTTTTTGATAATAAAAAAAGGTTTATTGTAAAAGGTTATTATGGGATTCAAAATAAGGGGCATGGTTGGGTACTTTCTCATAAAAAAGATGAAAAGATAGATACAGACTATTTCAAGGAAAAGATAAAATCAGCCATAAAGTATAGAGCAGAATTTTTTGAAGATGAAACTACAACAACTTTTAGAATCTTTAATGGTGAGGGTGATGGGGTAGGTGGGTTAACTATCGATTATTTTGATGGTTTTTATCTTATCACTTGGTATAGTTTGGGAATCTATGAGTTGAAAACTGAAATAATTCAAGCACTTAAAAATTCGGTTGATTACAAAGGAATCTATCAAAAAAAACGATTTGATGGCAAGGGTAAGTACCTTGATGATAATGATGATTTTATCACGGGAACCAGAGCTGAAGATTCTATCACAGTAAAAGAGAATGGTGTAAATTTCGCAATTCATTTAGATGATGGTGCGATGGTTGGAGTATTTTTAGATCAAAAAGATGTAAGAAAAACTATTAGAGATAAATATGCAAAAGGGAAAACTCTTTTAAATACTTTCTCATATACAGGTGCTTTTTCTGTATATGGGGTTTTGGGTGGAGCAACAAAAACAACAAGTGTAGATTTAGCTAAAAGAAGTTTATCAAAAACGCAAGAGCAATTTGAAGTAAATAATATAGATGTTCAATCTCAAAATATCATAGTTGAAGATGTTTTTAACTACTTCAAATATGCAGTGCGTAAAAAATTAACATTTGATATAGTGGTATTAGACCCTCCTAGTTTTGCTAGAAGTAAAAAACATACATTTTCAGCTTCAAAAGATTATGTGAATCTGTTAAAAGAGGCTATTCAAATCACAAATAATGGTGGAGTTATTGTTGCTTCAACAAACTCAGCAAATTTTTCTATGATGAGATTTAGAGATTTTATTTTTAAGGCATTTAAAGAGTTAAAAGCTAAGTACAAAGTAGAGGAGAGTTTCTCCCTCCCTAAAGATTTTAGAGTAAACTCTAAGTTTAAAGAGGGTGATTATCTTAAAGTTGTGTTTATTCGAAAAGTTCGTTAGGGCTCTAACGCTTGTTTCATATCTGCTATAAGATCTTTAGCAGATTCTAAACCACAAGAGATTCTAATAAGTCCAGATGGAACTCCACAAGCCACTAACTCCTCTTGGCTGAGTTGTTGGTGGGTTGTTGAAGCTGGATGGGTTATAATTGACTTAGAATCACCTATGTTTACAACAAGTGAGTAAAGTTCAGTTGCATCTACAACTTTTGTTGCAACTTCAAGAGATTCTACTTCAAAACTTAAAAGTCCAGAACAAGCTCCATTTTCAAAATATTTTTGTCCGTTTTCATAGTTAGAGTTACTTTTTAATCCCGGATAGTTTACTTTTTTTACCTTAGGGTGAGATTCTAGAAATGTAGCTAACTCGAGTGCATTTTTAGAGTGTTCTCTCATACGGAGTGAAAGATGCTCTAAGCCTTGGATAAATAACCATGAGTTAAATGGTGATGAAACTGCACCTAAATCACGAAGAAGTGAAAGTCTTGCACGAAGTGTAAACGGTGGTAGTGGCACATCTACATAAACTAAACCGTGGTACGATTCATCAGGTTCGTTAAAGTGGGCATAACGAGAATTTCCCTTTAATTTATCTAATAAACCTTTTCTCTCAACTAAAATACCACCAATAGCAAGACCTTGACCAGTTGTGTATTTTGAAGCACTGTGAACTGTTATATCAGCACCAAACTCAAAAGGGCGACATAAAACTGGAGTGGCAACTGTGTTATCAACTACTGTTAAGATTCCATGCTTATTTGCAATAGCTGTAATGGTTTCAATATCTGCAACATCAATACTAGGATTTGTTAATGATTCAAAGAAAATAACTTTTGTTTTATCATCTATTAAAGCTTCCATCTCATCAGGATTATGAACATCAAAAAATCTAGATTCTATACCAAATCTTTTTAGTGTGTGGGCATTTAGAGTTAAACTTCCACCATATAGTTGTTTTGCACAAACAATGTTATCACCAGCCTCAGCAGAGTTTACAATAGCAAAAAAGATAGCACTCATCCCACTTGAAGTTGCAATTGCAGCCTCTCCACCCTCCAACTCAGCAAATCTTTTTTCAAATACATCAGTAGTTGGGTTATTAAGGCGAGTGTAGATATTTCCCAACTCTTTAAGAGCAAATAAATTTGCAGCATGTTCAACATCACGAAACTCATAAGCTGTACTCATATATATAGGAACTGCCATAGTTCCTTGTGAATCTTTTTCATATCCAGAGTGAAGTGCTTTTGTTTGTAAATCCATAGTTTATTCCAATATTTTTAATTTTTAAAATTTTATCACAAATCACTTAATATAAATAAAAATTATACCTATTAAATAGTTTAAAGTTCTTTTATATGGGAAGTATCGTAAATAACTACTGTTCCTGCTAGTAAATCATGTAAGCCTTTTTTATCTTTTCTAAAAGCCACCATTATAAAACCAATAAGAAAGGCAAATATTGAGGCAATATAGCCAATAGAACGGGTTAGGGCTTGTTTACTATCTATATCTTCAAATGTTTTAGAATCAACAATTTTGATATGAACTAATCTTTTCCCTGGTGTAGCACCTTTGTTTTTTTTCCAAAAAAGTATAGTTATAAGTAAAACAGCCACTTCAAAAAGAAGTTCCCATTTTAAAGAGGTTTGAGGTTGCAAAGAGAGGGCTTTTTCAGCATTTCCACTCATAGCATAAGCAATATTTTGTTGATAATGAGAAAAATCAAACCAGTTGCCATCACTTAAAAAGTAGATAACTATTGCTACTGGTAGAGCAAGAAAAAGAGTATCTAAGAATGAAGCGATAAACCGAATCCAAAACCCTGCATATTTTACTTCATTCATACCCTTTTACCTTTATTTATACATGGTAGTTAGGAGCTTCTTGTGTGATGATAACATCATGAACATGAGATTCTTTAAGACCAGCAGATGTGATCTCTACAAACTCTGCTTTATCCCAATACATCTCCATATTTTCACTTCCACAGTAACCCATAGATGCACGAAGACCACCCATCATTTGGTGAACGATTCCAGCGATTGAACCACGAAATGGTACACGACCCTCGATTCCCTCTGGAACAAGTTTATCAGCAGCAGTTCCCTCTTGGAAATATCTATCGTTTGAACCTTTTTGCATAGCACCAATAGAACCCATACCACGGTATGATTTGTATTGACGACCTTGGAACATTATAGTTTCACCCGGAGATTCTTCAGTACCAGCTAAAAGTGAACCAGCCATTACACATGAAGCACCAACAGCTAAAGCTTTTGAGATATCTCCAGAGTATTTGATTCCACCATCAGCGATAACAGGAACACCATGAGGTCTTGCAGCCTCAGCACACTCATCGATAGCCGAGATTTGAGGAACGCCCACACCTGCAACGATTCTCGTTGTACAGATTGAACCAGGCCCGATTCCAACTTTAACGGCATCTGCTCCAGCTTCGATTAAAGCTTCGACAGCCTCTTTAGTAGCGATGTTTCCAGCGATAACATCAACTTCCATAGTCTCTTTGATTTTTTTAACAGTATCAAGAATACCTTTGGAGTGACCATGAGCAGAATCTAAAACTAAAACATCACAACCAGCATCTACAAGAGCTTTTGCACGGTCAAGTTGACCAACACCGATAGCTCCACCAACAACTAATCTGCCAAAAGCATCTTTGTTTGAGTTAGGGTATTCAATTCTTTTTTTGATATCTTTGATAGTTACAAGACCTTTTAAGAAACCTTCTGAATCTATTATAGGTAGTTTTTCTATCTTGTTTTTATGCATAATATCAGCAGCATCATCAAGAGAGATCCCTTTTTCAGCAGTTATAAGAGGCATTTTTGTCATAACTTCAGAAGCTAGTTTTCTCATATCTTTTTCAAATCTCATATCACGATTTGTTAGGATACCTAGAAGCTTATTGTGACCATCAACAACAGGTACACCAGAAATTCTATACTCTTTCATTAAAACTTCTGCATCAGCTAGAGTTGCATCAGGGTGAACAAAGATTGGATCAATAATAATTCCACTCTCAGATTTTTTAACTTTTGTAACTTGTTTACATTGAGTTTCTACATCCATATTTTTGTGGATGATTCCGATTCCACCAAGTCTTGCCATAGCGATAGCAGCTCTGTGTTCAGTTACTGTATCCATAGCAGCAGAAACCATAGGGATTTTAAGAGAGATGTTACGAGTTAGTTTAGTTTCAAGTGAAACTTCTTTTGGTAATACTTCAGAATATTGTGGTACTAAAAGTACATCTTCAAATGTGAGGGCTCTTTTACGAATTTTCATAGGTTTCCTTTTGCTAATAAAAGTCTGTTATCTAAAATTCGTTGGATTATATCTTTTTTGTTGTTAAAAAGAGGTAAAGTGAGAAGATTTGGAAGAATCTTCTCACTTTTTTTATTTTTTGTAATTAATAGCTTTCTCTAAGCTTAGTGAACCATCAAAAAGTGTTTGTTCATCATAAGCTTTTGCGATTAGTTGAAGTCCAACTGGCATACCATTTTCACTCTTAGAGATAGGAAGTGAAAGGGCAGGTAGTCCTGCAAGATTTACAGAGATTGAGTATAAGTCACTTAGGTACATATCCATAGGGTTTTCAAGCTCACCAACTTTAGGTGCAACACCCGGTGCGATTGGAGATAAAATCAGATCAACATCTTTAAAAATTTCCTCATACATATCTTTTATCATATGTCTTGTTTTTTGTGCTTTTACATAGTAAGCTTCATAGTATCCACTTGATAATACAAAGTTTCCAAGCATGATTCTTCTTTTCACTTCATCACCAAAACCATTGCTACGAGTTTGAATAAAAGTATCTTCAAGATTCTTGCCATCTACACGGTTACCATAACGGATACCATCATAACGAGCTAGGTTAGTTGCAGCTTCAGCTGTTGCTGTGATATAGTAAGCAGAGATATCAAATTTTGCATCCATTAACTCTTTTTCAACAATTGTATGACCCTGTGCTTTTAAAGCTTCTATAGCTTTTGCATAAGCATCTTTTACATCATCACTAGCATCTTTTATATGTTTTGTAAGGGTAGCAATAGTTAATTTTCTATCTGCATCTAATGATGGAGTAACCTTGTCATCCATTTTTGCATTTGTAGAATCTTTATCATCTGTGCCACTAATGATGTCATAAAGAATCGCAGCATCTTCAACATTTTGAGTCATTGGACCTATCTGGTCTAGTGAAGAAGCATAAGCACCTAAACCATAACGAGAAACACGACCATAAGTTGGTTTCATCCCTACGATTCCACAAAAAGAAGCTGGTTGACGGATAGACCCACCAGTATCAGATCCAAGTGCTGCGATAGCAAGACCGGCACCAACAGCAGCAGCAGAGCCACCAGAACTACCCCCTGGTACACAATCAGAGTTATGAGGGTTTAAAGTTTTACCATAAAAGCTAGATTCAGTAGTTGAACCCATAGCAAACTCATCCATATTTGTTCTACCAAATGGAGATAAACCAGCCTTAGTCATTTTCTCAATTACAGAAGCATTATAAGGAGCGATATAACCTTGTAAAATATTTGAACCTGATGTTATAGACCAATCTTTAACTTGAATATTATCTTTAATTGCGATAGGAACACCATCCCCAACATTGTTTACATCTATATAAGCATTTAGCTCAGGATTAGCTTCAATTTTAGCTTTTAATTCTTCTTTAAATTTGTTTAATTCATCTTTATTTAATGTTAGAGCTTCTTTTAATGTAATCACTGGAGTTCCTATCTTTTAAAATTATGGGTGTTATTATAGCTAAAAATAACCAC
>JAYEKJ010000200.1:0-6151 GCA_034660975.1 Campylobacterota bacterium | reverse complement strand
ATAGATCTTCTTCTCTTTAAAGAATTATTTTTAGTACTTTAGAAAAAAGTTGCTCATCTGCAATTGTGTCAGCTAAGTTCCAAATTTCATAACTAAATTGTTGTGTATAATATGGGAAACCTTTTGTGATTTGTAGAATTTTATTTATAACATCTAGTTCGATTTTTTTATTGCTATCATCAAATTTATCTACAATAAATTTATGCCAATCTTCACTACTTATCTCTTCAATTTTAAAATGTTTTGCAGGTTTATATAAGGGTCTATTTTTATCTAAAAACATATTATGTAATAGGCTCTTTTTACTTCCCATAAAAATATATGAAATCGAATTTGAATGTTGCTGAATAATGCTTCTAAATTTTGCTTCAATATCTAAATTGAGTATCTCTTGAAACTCATCAAAAACAATGACAATTTTTTGATTATTTTTAGTAAAGTAAAGAGGTATATTCAATACATCTTCAAGAGTTTGATTAGTATCATTTGGAGTCATAGCTAAAGAAAAATTAGGTGTACCACTCACATCAAAATTCACATTAATATTTGGTCTAATTTTCAAAACACATTAAAAAAATTAACTACCTTATCTGTTGAATCTTCTAAGCTTCTAGCTAAGAGATTGAAGTAAGCATTTATAAATTCATCAACCGTTGATATGTACATTAAATCTAGAAAAATATATTTTATGTTTAAAACATAATATCATAAACATAATTAAAATAAGTAATTAAAAAATTTGCTACAAATCCTTTAATTGGGTCAAACGACTTCATCAAAGAAGAGAGACAATGATGCATACTTCACTAAGCGATACTCTACTTTAAAACTTCGTAATAATTTTAGTTATTAATGCTTGAACTGATTATGTTGCGTATTCTTTGGATGATATATAGTGTTTAACTTTTATTAAGTAGATAATAAATACTATTATATCTTTTACAGTATAATAAATCTTATAAAAATACTATAGTATTTATTGGAGTTAAATGAAAACTTTAAATGTAATCGCTTGGTCAAACAAGATAGCAACACTTGCACAATCAGGAAATAAGCTTATTATGGAGCTAACAGATAGCTCTTATAGTAAGTTCTCACCATTACTTTTTCAAAATAGTAATTTCATCGAAACCATAGTCAGTCAAGATTCTAATATATATTCTATTGGAATTATAAATGATTGTATCCCTGGTAGTTATGGTAAAGATTATTTGAATAAATATTTTATGGATGAGTTTGGTAGAACACCATCTATAATTGAGAGATTAGCATTTGTGGGAAAACACGCTTTAGGTGCATTAGAATTTACCCCTAGTAGTGAGAGTTCAAACATAGATAAAGAGTTGTATTTAGATTTAGAGGAGCTAAAAACTCAAAGTCGAAATATATATGAGGGGGAACACTCCTTTGAACTCGCAAAACTAATTGCAATGAGTAATAGTGCTGCTGGAGGTGCTAAAGCTAAAGCAGTAATCGATTTTAATCCAAAAAATAATAAAATATATATCTCTCAAAAACACAATGCACCTCCAATAGATTTTAAAAAATGCATAATTAAGTTTAATCCAAATGTAGAGTTTGGTGTGGAGGAGTACAATAACGAAATAAAAGCTGAATATGTTTACTACCTTTTAGCCAAAGAAGTAGGATTAAATATGAGTGATTCTTGGCTTGTTGAGGATTCTAGTTCTGAGTATTTTATAACAAAAAGATTTGATATAGACAATGATGGTAATCGTCTGCATATGCACTCTTTAGCAGGTATGTTTGGTCACGATAGTTCCTCTTTTACTATGGGGTATGAATCACTATTTCGTGCTGGAAATATGCTCGGAGTATCTCAATACGATAAAGAGCAGATGTTTAAAACAATGGTATTTAATCTTGTGTTTTCAAATAGAGATGATCACTCAAAAAACTTCTCATTTTTAATGAGCAAAGATGGGCAATGGAGTTATGCACCAGCGTATGATTTAACATACTCTACACATAATTATGGTGCATCTTGGCATCAGCTCACAATAGATAAAAAACCAGCACACAATGCAAGGTCACTCTCTATTATAAAAATAGCAAAACTGTGTAATATCAAAGAACCACTTAGTATTATCTCAGATATGATAAAAATAAAACACAATAGTTTGGCAAAATTATCTCAACAATATAATCTACCAGATAGCTTCGCTCAAAGTGTATTAGACAACACTGCAGAGATAGATAAAAGGTTTTTAAAATGACACCACAAGAATTCTTACTCTTCACAGAAGAGGAGATAGCTGAGGATTTAGGAGAGAGAGCTTCCAAATTAAGAATAAGACTAAATATGACGCAAAAAGAGTTTGCAACAAAGGCTGGAATATCATTTGCAACTTACAGGAAATTTGAACAAACTGGACAAACTTCAATTGTTACATTTTTAAAAATACTTAGATATTTAGGTGTACTCAAAGATATCTCTGATTTGATGTCAATGGATGATGTGCAAAATTATGGTATTAATGAATATATGAAATTGAGTAGCATTAAAGAGAGAAAGAGGGTTAAGTCTTCAAGTACTTAACCCTCCCTTTTCTAATTAAGAGAATCTAGCCAGATCATATTTGCTAATGCTATATCTACAGTTCCTAGTATAAGCAGTTTAGTAAAACAATTTATGAATTCATAATATTGTGATATAATTTATCTTATAAAATAAATTAATTATTCAATAAGATTTAATTTACTAAAAAGGATAAATTATAGTTGAACTTATGTCCCCCTATGATGTTATGTCAGAATTTTCACTCATAATTGAAAAAGAGAGAATCAGGCAAGAGTTAAGACAAAGTGATTTATACTCTTTGGCTGGAATCTCCTCCTCGGCTTATGCAAATTTTCTTAAAAATAAAAACACCTCATTTGAAAATATCATCAAACTCTTATATGCACTCAATATGACCTCAAACATAGAGGGGCTGCTCACAAAGCAAGAATATAGCTCTATTGATGAGATTAGATTGGCAAAAAAGAAAGAGAGTAAAAAGAGAGTGAGAAAATAGTTATGAAAAATCTTATTAATGAGATTGATGCATATATTTATGATAAAAAAATAGGTACGATAATATATCACGAAGGGATAATATATTTTGAATATAACAAAGAGTTTAAACAACTCAATATAGAGATATCACCATTCAAGCTTAATACTAAAAAAATAGTTGGACTCTATACAAATAGCGACAACACTTATCTTTATAGAGGTATGGCTGGAGTTTTTCATGATTCTTTACCTGATAAATACGGTATGGCATTTATTGAT
This sequence comes from Campylobacterota bacterium, assembly GCA_034660975.1. Classification (GTDB taxonomy): domain Bacteria; phylum Campylobacterota; class Campylobacteria; order Campylobacterales; family Sulfurimonadaceae; genus Sulfurimonas. The sequence continues at coordinate 2,853 of JAYEKJ010000200.1, read as the reverse complement.
AGATATTTTGAGGGTAAAGGTCTTAGAGTAAGTGATATAACGCTACTGCATAAACTTGCCTTTATTGGCGATAGAGGGATGGGAGCTATCTCGTATAAACCAAAAGAGCATCAAGAGAGTGCTGATATACAAACAATAATGGCTGCTAAAGATGCTTATGAAAATATGAAACAGATTCTCTCTTCTAAAGGTGAACTAGATTCTATAGATAAGCTGATGAATATTATAGATAGTGTATCTCCTATTGGTGGTGGCAGACCGAAGATGCTTATAAACTACAATAAAGATAGTAATAAAATTATGTTCAACAATAAAAAGCTAAACTCTGGCTATAAAAGAGCAATTATAAAATTTGATGAGATCTACTATGAAAATGAGAGTATGGATTTTACTAAAATAGAGTATCTCTATATGAGCATGGCAAAAGAGTGTGGTATAAACATCCCAAAAATCGTTTTATATAAAGAGGATAGTATGCATCATCTCATTATAGAAAGATTTGATAGAGATAAGGATGATAATAAAATTCATATCTCTACAGCTTCAGCACTTATGCATAAAGATATATCTATCCCAAAAGTCACCTCTTATGAAGAACTATTCGCATTAACTTTTAAAATTTGTAACAATCAAACAAGCTTAGAGGAGTTATTTAGACGGATGGTTTTTAATGCATTGAGTTTTAACTATGATGATCACGCTAAAAACTTCTCATTTATTATGAGTAGAGATGGGGAGTGGAATCTCTCTCCTGCTTATGATATCACCTATTCTAAAGGTTTAGCAAGGGAGCATATTACAACCATAAATGGCAAAGGTAAAGATTATATATTAGAAGATTTTTTACTCATCGCTAAAAAGAATTTAATCAAAAAAAGTAGAGCAGTAGATATCATCAAAGAGATCTCCAATAAGATGAGTGCTTTTGAGAATAGAGCAAATCAAATAGGGATTAACGCAGAGCTCATTCAAGAGTGTAAAGCAGATATTGAAAGTCAATTAGAGTTACTTTTTACTTCATCATGAAAATTATATTAATAGACTCATGAATTGCATAGGCTGTTAGCAACTATTTTAATTTAGAGAATCGTTATGAGACTGATAATTATTAAATGTTTTTTACTTGCAAATATAACTCAATATCGTAATCATACTCTTTAGGAATTAACTCATTAACAAGCATTTTATAATTAGTATAGGAATCTTTAACTTTGTTAATGATATCCATATACTCCACAATACCGTATTTCATTGCTACTGCTTTAAAATCATTAATTGATAGATTGGTAGACTTTTTACCATTAATTGTTAATTTCATAGCTCTGTGACCTATTTTATCATTATAAGTCAAATCATAAGCTGGTGATAACTGCCAATTACCTTTTTTATCCATTAAAAATGAGTGATTTTTTAGATGGTCATCATGATTATTGTATATATAATTAAAAACCATTCTTCGATAGATCTCTTTAATGTCTTCTACTGGAACATCAAGTTCAGTATTGGAAATTCTCATAAAATCCAGATAATCAATTCTCTTAGCTTTATCAACATTTAAAAGACCTGCAAGAGTATGTGCGTGCATTCTCTCACCCTTATTGTCAATATCAAACCTTTGAGTTGCAAAATGAGAGTAGCCATCTTCATCTTTGAATAAATAGCATTTCGTCATATTAATACCAGATTTAATAGCAGCTTGTGAATATATATACTCAATTATTCCAGCTCTACCATCATCTTTTTTTATAGACTCATCATTTTTAAGTATAAGAGCAACTTCATCCTTTTGAGTAGAACCAATCGAGAAATTTTCATTTTTAGGATTATAATTTATAATCATTTTTTGTCTAGCACCTCCACTTGGAGAAAAGGATTGATACATATCTATCAGTTCTCGTACAGAAGAGTATCCTTTTTTTGCAAGTATATTTTTCTTATGCTGCTTTATATCGTTTAACTCTATAGGGATATTATTTGCATGTGTAACTTGATAAGCTGGTTTATAAGTTAATGCTCCTAAACTAACCTCACCAATAAAAAGAAGTTTGTCTATAACATTAGGAGTCATGTTAGGGGCATATTCACTAAAATAATCTTCTATAATCTCCATCCCAAAACCATCTGGAAGAGAATCAGCAAAAACCCCCGGTAAACCATATTGAAAATCTAAATCCACACACTTTTGTTCTTTTGATATTTTTAACTCTAGTGGAGATATCTCCATATTAAAAGTTTCATCGTATCGGAAGTATATTTTAGAGCCTACAAGAACCAAAGTTCCTACTAACTTGTTCCATAGATAAACATGACACTTGTTATTGTTTTGATGCATGTTTAACTCTTTTTTTATTGTACTTCTTCTCTATTTTTTCTTGAAACAGCACAGCATCCACTTCAACTCTTTGTGCTTTAAAATCAAATAGAGTATTAAAAAGATTTGTTTTACCCAGTGCTCTTAATATACCAATAAGATTTTCAAGAGATATCTTATGGTTTTGTTCAAATTCTCTTACTGTATATAGCGAGATATTAGCTTTTTTGGATAGTTCTTTTTGGTTGATGTTTTGAACAATTCTTTCATTAGTGATTCTTTGAGAAAGAATCTCCATTATCTCTTTATCAGAAGTAAGATATCCTATATTACTCATAAAGATTTCCTTTTAAAAATATAAATATTGTAATATCGATAATTATAACATATAATTCTTTTAAGTATTGTTTTTTCAATAATTAATATCTTCAAAAATATCCAAATATCAATAGTAGCTATAGCAAGGATGATGTAAGAAAAATGATACCTATGGGAAAAACTGTTGAGTATTGAAAGTTCAGTGGTACAACCAATAAAAGATA
>JAYEKJ010000199.1:17841-24316 GCA_034660975.1 Campylobacterota bacterium | reverse complement strand
AGATGCAGATGTTATCTCTAGTTCTTTACAAACAACTGTTGAAAAAAATAGTGGTGATTTTACTATCTCCGGTGGGGATATAAAAGGTGATAATGTCGTTTTTAGCTTTTCAGCTTTTGATATAGCTAAAGATCAAGGTGCAAACTTTAGTGATGGTGGTTTTATCCACAGTATAGCAAGAGTTACTGGTGAGAGTAGTTCACTACTTGATGGCACACTTAAATCATCTGCCGATAACTTTTATTTTATCAATCCAAATGGGGTAATCTTTGGTGAAAATGTACAACTAGATTTAGCAGGTTCATTTCATCTATCTACTGCTGATTATTTAGAGCTTCAAGATGGTAAAAGAATCTATGCTAAGGGTGATACATTAGATTTTACATCATCAAATCCTGAAGAGTTTGGGTTTTTAGAAAATAGTAAATTCGCAGATGTAACAATCTCAGATTCTCTAAACACAAAAAATACAACAGGTTTACTAGGAATCATACATGGAGATTTTAATATAGTTGCAGGTGATGTGATATTTGAGAAAGGGGAAGTTCCTACTAAGTATAAAATAGCAGTAGTTGATATAAAAAATGATCAGTTACTCTATGCAGATGGTACTAAATACTGGGGTCAAGATGAATCCTTTAATCAATACTATATAGATATAAGTGAAAATAAATTTTATGTTTTTGATAAAACTACAAACAACTATATATATGATCATGATGTAGTGGAAAATACAGACTATAAAATCGGGACTGCTTATGCACAACTTCATACTGAATCAAGCCCAACAGATAATGAGCTGATTAGCTCTCAAACTGTTAGAGAATCTGAGACTTATGAAGCATATAGTACATATATACCCATCTTAGATGATGAGGGTAATAAAATCCCACTTTTAGAGATGTTGCCAAATACAATTGCACCAAACATATATATGCATAATGGTGACTTAACTATAAGCACTATAAAAAGTCAAGGGGCAATTAACTTTCTTACACACACCTCCACAGCAGATACAATGGGGGAGATAACTCTTCAATCTTCATATGTAAACGGTATGGGAAATATACTATTTCAAGCACAAAACATCAACTTTGATGCTTCAAATATTGTAGCTTTTAGTGTTGATTCTCTAGTTCCTAAAAATATATCCCTCCAAGCAAAAGAGAACATTTTATTTACAAATGGCTCATCAATCATAAGTAATATAAGTGCTAGAACCACATCCGCTTCTACTATCAACTTAGTGAGTGGAGAGCTTATCTCTTTTAGTGGGAGTAATCCACTTACAAAAGAGGGTTCATCTCTTTACAGTAACTCAAATTTAGATAATAGTAGCTCAGCAAATATTTACCTAAAATCTGAAAATATAAAGCTTCAAGATGGCACAAAAATAACTACAACCGGGTATGAAAATGCTAATAGTGGTTCAGTTATTGTAGATGCAAATGATTATCTTGAAATAAGTGGGATGGATAGTTTAAAATCAGTTTCATCAATTGTTAATGGTGTCGATTGGGGTAAAAATGGTGACATAACATTAACAGCAGATACGATGCTCTTAGACAAAAGTAATATTTTAAGTAGTGTTTATCAAGATGGTAAAAAAGTAGCTGGTAATATCATTATAGATATAGAAGACACCCTTACACTCAAAGGTGAAGGGAATCAGAGAATCTCATCTAATCCAAATGAGAGAACATCTTCATTCGCTTTTGCCTCTATATATGCTGTTAACTACTCATCTTCAAAAGGTCCGAGTTTAACTATAACAGCTAAGAGTGTAATTATGGATCAGTTTATCTTATCACAAACATCTGGACCTAACCTATTTACCCCTTATGAATCTGGTGAAGTTGGAGATTTATCAATAGTTGCAAACTCTATTAAACTCTCTAATGGAAGTATGTTTAATAGTAATAATGGCTATACATTATCAGGAGTATTAGATATTGTTGCAAAAGATATCTCTTTAGAGAAAATCTACCTATATTCACAAAGTTATAATGACAAAGCAGAAGCGGGAACTTATAATATTGGTACAGATGAAACTAAAGATATATATTTAAGTGATACCCTTATCTCAACTCAATCTACTGAGGCTAATGGTGGGGGGATAACACTAAAAGCTCATGATACTATCTCTTTGAGTGGCTCCACTTTAATAACTGAAGTAAAAGGTGGTGTTGGTAGTGGTGGTAATATAAATGTAATAGATTCAAAAATGGGATCATTTAACTCCTCTACTTTAAATGCTAACGCTTATGGTGGTGCAGGTGGAAACCTCCTCATTGAAGCTGATAATATTTTAAAATCTCGATATAGTAGATTTACTGCAAGTTCTGCTCTTGGGGTAAACGGAAATATAGATTTCTCAGGAAATTTAATTGAAGAAAATATTATTGTCAATCAAGTTAATTATGGTTTACTTAAATTAACTAACTGGAGTAATTCACGCTGTGATTCAAAAAATAAAAGCACTTTACTTATAGAGTTTTCAGATATGTATGAACAAAAATGTGCTGATTTAAACTATATAAATTTATTAGAAAAATAGATAAAGGAAAATAAAATGATATATAAAATATTTATATTACTATTTTTAAGTGTTAGTGTTATTTTTGCAAATAATTTTACATTTGCAAATCAAAATATTTCACAAACTCACTTTAAATTTGATGGTAATGAACTATTTAGTGATGAAGCACTGCAAAAAATAGTAGATATTCATGCTGATGAAACTTTAGGGTACACCTCTATTGAAAGTATCCGTTTAGCTATCTCAAAGGCTTACATTAGTGCTGGGTATATAAACTCAGGAGCAACAATTCCTATGCAAAATTTTAGTAGTGGAGATGTGATTGTTAGAATTATTGAGGGAAAACTTAGCGATATTAATATTATAGAGAGTGGGTCGTTAAGTGAAGATTATATTGGTGCTAAAGTTTATGATATAAAAAACACAGTATTAAATACTAAAATACTAAAAGATAAACTATCACTTCTTAAACTAGATTCTATGATAGATAAAGTAGATGCCAAACTTGTACCTGGTGATAAAAAGGGTTCAGCTAAACTAAATTTGAGTATTACAACTGCTCAAGAGATAGATGCTTATCTGTTTATAAATAACCATCGTTCACCATCCATAGGTTCCCTTAACGGCGTACTCTCTCTTAGTCATAAAAATTTATTTGGAGATGCACAAAAGCTTGATATTGATTTAGGTTTAACTAAAGCTACTGACAAACTCAATGAAACAAAGGGTGCAAGAGATTACAATATAAAACTAACACTTCCAATGAATAGTTTAAATCTTGAGTGGCACCTTCGTGCTAACCGTGGTGTTTCTGCAGTAATAATGGAACCATTGGCTGATTTGGATATAGAGAGTATATCTACTGGCTATGAAGTTGGGGTAAACTACACAATATTGCAAAACCTCCTCTCAAAGTTCACTACTGGTTTATCTTATAACTATAAAGATGTTTATACAACTTTACTCAACAAATCATTTTCACTCGGTAGAGGTTCTGAGGATGGTGGTTATACTATAAAAGCTTTACATTGGTCTTTGAGTTATCTATATAGAAGTGAAACATTTGTATCATATACTCAAAGTACAATCAAGCAGGGTCTTGATAAGGGTGATTTAGCAGAAAATCTTCCAAATAGTGCGTTTAGTATTTGGATGCTAGATTATTATCATTTAGTTCCATTTGAAGATAATAAAGCTAATCTTAGATTTAAACTGCATACTCAGTTCTCTTCACAAGAGCTTCTTTTTTCTGAGAAAATAACAATTGGTGGTGCCAATACCGTTCGTGGATACCGTGAAGGCTCAAGAAGTGGAGATCATGGTTTTTATACAACACTTGAGTATCAACGCTCTTTAAATGATTTAGTTTTTAGTGAATCTTTATGGCTACCATCTTTTTCTCTATTTGGAGATGGTGGTATGGTTAAAGATATTTATACTAAAAATACACAAACATTATATAGTGTTGGTGCTGGACTAAAATGGAAAGCTGAAATAATTAATTTCGATATATTTATAGCAAATGCTCTATCAACAAAACCTATCTATCAAGGTTCAGATTGGCAAGACTATGGTATCCACTTTAATTTTTCTGCAAAACTATATTAAGGATTATTATGAGAAACAGACTACTTGTAAATATTGTATTTATCATATCATTAACATCTCTTAGTTTTGGAGAAGCTTTATCTCAAAATCATCTTGAGATAAAGCTTGAAAAAGCTATAAAACTTACAAAACAAAACAAACAAAGAACAGCCCTTGACCTTTTAGTATCTGGATTAACAGATATAAAAAATGAGAAAAACCTAAAGTTAAAGACAAACTATTTTATGCAAATGGGTGATTTATACCTACTTCTTGGAAAATATAGACCCTCATATAAATATCTTGCACTAGCAAATACAGAAGCTAAAAAAGGTGATGATAAAAAACTTTTAGAAGCATCCTATAATAACTTAGGCAACATCAACCTATACCTAGGTCGTATGGATAAAGCAACAAAGTACTATAAAAAAGCACTTAAATATGCAACAGATAAAAGTGTAGCTTTATCAATAAAAATCAATAAATTAAAAGCTGAATCATTTATAGATGATGATAAGTTATTTATAAAAAAATTTATCAAGCTCTCAAAGACTCTAAATACAAAAAAAGATCTTAAAAATAGTGTTAACTTTTTAGCTTTTAGTGCAAATATGCTAGAGAGAAGATTCTTCTTAGAAAAAGATACAATAAAACTGTTAAAAGCATCTTCAAAAATAGGTGATGCAATTCTAAAACTGCCATCTTTTACAAAGAACACAACTCAAACATCCATAGTTCTTGGTGCTAAGGCAAAGCTATATTTAGTTGAGGGGAAAACCAAAGAGGCACTTGACTTTTTCAATCAGGCAGCCTTTTTTGCTCAAACACAAAACCTAAAACCTGACCTACTCTATTATTGGAAATTTCGTATCGCTAAAATATATAAAAATAGTGGTGAAACTGCTAAAGCGATTCAGTATTATGAAGATTCATTAAAAATTTTAGAACCTATTAAACAACAACTCTATTACGGTTTTAGAGATATTAGAGATAGATTTAACAAGGAGATTGTTCCTGTATATAAAGATTTAATCGAACTACACATTGTTACATTAGAGGAGTTAAAAGATGAGGTGGCAATTCAAGAAAATTTAAAAGAGATTCTTAGTTTATACAGCAGACTAAAATCATCTGAGATCTCATTCTTCTTTCTAAATGAGTGTATCTCATCTTATAAAGGTGGTGGTATTGCTATACCCGATGGCACAACTATAATATATCCAATCTCATTAGAGAATCAACTCTTAGTGATATATCAAAATAAAGATGGATATAAATACTACCAAAATGATATCTCATCAGATGAGCTCTACCAACTTGTACAAAATTTTCGCTACCAACTACAAGTGCGTGTGAATGCTAAATTTATCCACTACTCACATATGATTTATGATATGATTATAGCACCATTTGAAAAAGGGTTAAAAGATTCTAAAATCACTCAACTTGTTTTTTCACCACAAGGATTTATGGGGATGATACCCTACTCTGCCCTTATGAAAACTGATAAGTTTTTAATTGAAGAGTTCTCAATAACGCAAATAAATACCTTAGAATCTACAAGATTTAAGATACAGGAAAAGGAGCCTCATGCACTTATACTTGGACTATCAGATGCTCGTCATGAGATGTCTGCTCTACCAAATGTTGTATATGAGGTGAAAAATGTAAGCTCAATGTTTAAGAAAAACACTATTTTAATCAATGAGGGCTATACAAGAAAGAATGTACAAAAAGTACTTAATCGTGAAAAAATCACACATTTACATGTTGCAACACATGGTGTTTTTGATTCTGATCCTGATGATAGTTTTTTATCTGCTTTTGATGAGCCTATAATGTTGCCAAAACTGAAAACTTTACTAGATACAAAAGGTGACGATTCAAAAAATGGCTATGACCTAATCACTCTTAGTGCTTGTCAAAGTAGCCTTGGAAATGAAAAAGCTTTACTAGGCTTAGCTGGTGTTGGTCTTCAGGCTGGAGCAAGTACAGTCTTAGCAACACTTTGGTATGTTGATGATGAAGCTACAAAAGAGATTATAGATACCTTTTATAACAGTTTGAAAAAGAAAAACTCAAGAGGAAAATCTCTACAACTTGCACAAAAAAGTTTAATACAAACAAAACGGTACTGGCACCCAGCTTATTGGTCACCATTTATTATGATAGGAGATTGGAGATGAAAATATATCCACTTAGTTTAAAAATAATTATAACTCTACTGATGAGTAGTTCATTATTTGCTTTAGATGATACCGGAATCTCTTTTTCATGTGCAAATATTATGGAACCTCAAATAAGTTCTGAAATAAGACGAAGAGAGGGTGGTGGTGAAACTAGCACTCG
>JAYEKJ010000199.1:0-17741 GCA_034660975.1 Campylobacterota bacterium | reverse complement strand
ATGACTAGAGGGATGATTCGAGGAATGATTAGAGGTGTTACAAGGGATTCTAAAAGTGGTTTCTTAAATTATAAAGATCTTGTTCAAAAACCATTAAGTAAATCAGAAAATAAAATTCTCCATAACTATAAATACAAACTACCTCTTCCTAAAAGAATAGAACCTCTATTACCCAAAGAGTTAGCACTAACGGTTAATAAAAAACCAAATATATATTTTTATATCAGTGCTCCATGGGATGGTTACTCCATATTAACTGTTAGTGAACAAAGAACAGTTAAACCCATATTGGAAACTTACCTGCCCCCTATCTCTAAAGAGGGGATATATAGCGTCTCTTTAAAAGATTACGACATCTCCCTTAAAGATAGAGTTGAATATATATGGAGCGTATCTTTTATATCTAATATGTCTGAGAGAATGTTAGATATGATTATTAGCTCAGCTATTATGTATAAAGAGGAATCAAGTAATAAAAAATATTGGCTAGATCATTATGATATTATTTCAAATAAAGATGATGAATATTGTAAAATACAACTACTTGAGGGGAAAAATCTTGGTGCAACTATAGAGTACCTAGAACATAAATAATAAAATGAAAAGCATATTAAAATTAATAAGCATTTATATAATTAGTTGCAGTAGTATGCTATTTGCAGAGGTTCAAGATGGAAATTATTTTATGCAAAATTTTAGTTATTCTGACTATAAAGGGAATAACCAAGTTCTTGGAGCTATACAAGATGATCGAGGTATCATCTATTTTGCCAATAGTGATGTTGGTATCTTAGAGTATGATGGAATCTCTTGGAGGCAAACATCTTTAAGTAACTCTTCATCAGGTAGATGTTTAGCTAAAGCTAAAGATGGAACTATTTATGTTGGTGGAGTTGGTGATTTTGGATATATAAGTGTTGAAAATGGTATAAGCAATTTTAACTCTTTGGTAGATAAAATTCCTAATAATAAAGACAAATTTGAATATGTTTGGGAGTGTGAAGCGAATGCCGATGGTATTTACTTTAACACTGATAATATCCTTTATCACTATGATGGTGATAAAATTACACCAATTTATAGCGAAGATGGATTTCATATATTGCGTGAGAGTCAAGGGAGATTATTTGTTAGAATTATTGGAAAAGGACTTTATGAAGTTATAAAAAATAAATTACATTTTTTAAAGGGAAGTGAAAAATTCAAAGAATCTTCTGCTGATTCGATTATTGTAAAAGATGATAATACAATAGTTATCTTTTCCCGTGATGCAGGATTATTTGAATATAAAAACAATAAGCTAATAAGTAAAGAGCTTAAAAATGGTGAAGCATTACTCAAAGCTTTAATATATGATGCTGTTGTTATTGATAATGGTAGATATGCAGTAGCTACAAAAAATGGTATGTTTATTGTTGATGTGGATGGTCAAGTTAAACAACATATAAATATGTATTTAGGTTTAGTAAATAATATTGTTTTACATATATTTCCTGATAAAGAGGGAAATCTTTGGATTAGTACGGATGGGGGAATCTCTAAGGTAAATATATCCAATGGTTTAAGCTTTTATGATGATAGACAAGGCGTTAACAGTAGTGTTAACGATATAAAAATATTCAACAACGATACTTATATAGCTACTATGAATGGTGTACTCAAAAAAGAGAATCTAATCTTTAAAAAACTATTAGGACTAAATAATGAAGTATGGAAATTGGAAGTTTTTGACAATACTCTCTATATAGCATCAACAGCCGGTTTTTTTAAATTAGACAAAGATGAAATTGTAGCATCACCCTTAACTAAAGAGAGTGTTGTTTCAAGCTCTGTTGATGAAAAAAACAAGCTACTATTTATCAGTCAAGCAAATGAGATTTTAATAGTAAAAAATATCTCTAAAAAATTACAAATTGTTAATAAAATTGAAAACTTAGCAGATAGACCTTTATCTATGATTCACCATAAAAATGATTTATGGTTTACAAATGAAAAAAAAGGCTTGTATAAAATATCTTTTAAAAATGGTGTAAAAGATTACACAATCACTAATTATTCTAACTTTTTAAAAAACAAAAATAAAAAGAATTTTTTAATTAAAAAAATCAACAATAAATTGTATTTTCTTATTGATAATATTTTTTATCATTTTAATGAAAAAACAAAAAAATTTATAGCATCTAATCCTATCTCCTTAGCTAAAGATGTAAAAGTAAAAGATATAGTAACTATAAACGATACTATTTTTGTAGTATCTGGAAATGATTTAATCACATCTGAAATAATCAATAAAGGGGATAAAACATCTTTACAAAGATACCCTTTTGTCTATTTTAATGGTAAAAAAATAATGGTTGCCGAGGAAACAAAAAACAACTCATTTTGGCTAGGTAGTCCAGATGGTTTAATCTCATACTCCCCCATTAAGGATAGAAAAAAATCTAAGAGTTCTATTATTATCAGAGATTTATATCTAGATGAAAAAGGTTCAAAATTTTCAGTTGATGTGATTTTCACCTATCTAACACTTAGTGAGTTTAATCAATATAGTTTTATTTTAAATGGACCCTATTCATCAACTCAAAACTATTCAAATGATAACCATTTTAATGTAACTAACTTACCTCATGGTGATTATACCCTAGCGGTTAAAGCAAAAAATATTTTTGATGAAGAGAATGTAAAAGAGATTAAATTTACAATACTTACACCTTGGTATTATTCAAATATAGCGTATGGTGTTTATGTTGTACTATTTTTACTGATACTGTATATTTATGGAAAAATACAGGGTTATTATCAGGCTAAAAAACAACAAGCGATACTTGATGAGCAGATTAGAAGACGAAAAATTTTAGAAGAAAAAGTTACAGAGAGAACAAAAGAACTTGCTCAAAAAACAGATCAAGTAACTATACTCTTAAACAATGCCGATCAAGGATTTTTATCTTTTTCAAAAGATTTGATTATTCAAGATGGTTACTCAAAAGAGTGTTTTAATATCTTTTCAAAAGAGATAGAGGGTGAAGTTATATCAGATCTTTTATTTGAAGAACAAAATAATAAAAAAGATTTTTTTGAAACTACTATAAAATCTCTGTTTGATAATGAAAATCCTATGAATGTGGAAACTATCATATCTCTTTTTGTAAAAGAGATTATTATTGACAAGCAATATATATTTATCGAATATAAAAGAATCAGTGATGTTAAATTTATGCTAATTTTAACAAACATCACAGAAACAAAACAATTAGAAAAAACGCTAGATCAAGAAAAACATATTCTAAAAATGGTTGTTTCATCTGTGAGTGATGAGAATGAACTCTCAGAACTTTTAGCTTTATATAGAAATTTTATAGAAAATGTAAATGAGAATATAAATTTTGAAGAGGAACCCTCTGTTAATTTATCTTATTTATATAGAGAGGTACATACTTTTAAAGGCTTATTTCTTCAAAAAGATTTTATATCTACTCCAAAGGGTTTACATATACTAGAGAATAAGCTCTCCGAGTTTAAGGAGGAGGAGAATCTTCAAAATCAGCAATTAAGTGATTTAATTGCTAGAGTTAAATTCTCAACATGGCTACAAAAAGATATGGATATATTAAATAAAGAGTTAGGTGATAGCTTTTTATCTAAAAAAGATAGATTATCTATTGATAAAAAAGATCTTAATCAATTAGCAAAAAGTATGAATAAGCTTATTAAATTAAGTGATAGTAGTAAAATCAATGCTGAAGTGATACATAGTTTTAAGAAATTAAAATATCAAAACTTACTAGATCAATTAAGTAGTTACGATAAAGTGGTACAAAATACTTCAGCACAATTAGAAAAAAACATATCTTTAAGCATAAATGGTGATAGAACTATTTTAACATCAACAAACTGGAGAGCCTTTATAAACTCATTAGTTCATGTATTTAGAAATAGTGTTGATCATGGTATAGAGGATGCTGAAACTAGAATGATACAGGAAAAAAGTGAGATTGCTAATATTTTTTGTAAAGTATTTAGAGAGGATAAAAATATCATCATTGAGATAATGGATGATGGTGCCGGTATAGATGTTGAAAATATTAAAAATAAAGCGATTCAAAAAGGGCTATATACTGATGATGAGATATCAAAGATGCAAGATGAGACAATTTTGAACTTAATTTTTAACGATTATTTTTCAACTTCTGATGAGATTACTACACTATCGGGAAGAGGAGTTGGTCTAAGTGCAGTACAAAATGAGATTAAATTATTGGGTGGGGATATTAAAATTGATACAAAAATAGGTGAAGGAACTAAATTTACATTTATAATTCCAAAGGGTAAATATGCTATATAAAGAGTGTGAAGACAAATTATTACAATTGATGGTGTCAAGAACTTTATCTTTTTTATCACAGGATATGAATATTAAAGTTCAAGATGATTTATCAAATCAAAACTGTATCAAAGATATGAGCTATTATGCTTATACTTCAGTTATTGAATTAAGTGGAAAGCGTGATGGCTTTGTGATGATTAGCTTTACAAACCCATTACTAGAAGCGATAACAAAAGTGTTTATAAATGGGGAAGATTTTAAATCAGAAAGTGAAAAAGAGGAACTGATATTGAGCGTAACTCAAGAGGTTATAAATATTATAATTTCAAATGTACTAAATATGTTAGAAGATAATGGTAAAGGGATTTCAATCAGTATTCCTAAATCTTTTAAAGGGGTGGAATCTTTTATAAATATAAAAAATAGTATTATAAATATTGAGATTGATTCAGAATATGGAAACTTATCAGTTGGTGTATCAAATGATAGGTTTATTTTAAGTAAAAATAATCTAAAAATAAATGAGGTATCAATATAATGAAAACTATTACTCCAGTTATAAAAAATTCAGTAAATATAGTTGATGACATGACAATGTTTGCAGAGGAAAATAATTTAAAAAAGCATGAAGTGGATATTGAAGTTTTATCACACACAACATATTATAGTACAGATACAGATACAGATGAGGAAAAAATAGTTACTAAATTATTTACTGTTGATGAACTACTACAAAAAGATTTGAAACTTCGTCAAGAGTATGAGATTAAAATTAAAGAAAGAGTCAATAATGAAAATCTTAAATTAACTTCAACATTTGCAATTAATAAAACCAAAACTAAAGCTTATATGTTTATAAAACCTGAATCAAAAATCCCTTTAAAAAATTGGGTGATTAAAAAAATACTAGATACTATTATAATGAATAAATTACGATTAGGGTTGTTTGTTGATCTTTTTGAACCTGATTTAGAATTACAAATAAAAAAGTTTTTAAAATTCTTAAAAGAACAAACAAAACTTACATTACCTTACAGGATACTTATTGCAGAAGCTATAGAACCAACTCAACCTATCTCACATGAGATGATTTTTCACTACAAGCAAAAAAGAAAAAAAGATATTGATTCAGAAGATAAAGTTTTTAAAGATGAACTTGTTGCAGAGTATAAAAAATCTAAAACTCCAAAAGCTGGAAGATCTTGTACTGGTGAATATATATTGCCACTTAAACATACTGATGATTCTTCAAATAACACAACATTTGATCAAAATAGTTTTAATGTGGATGAAGATGAAAAATCTGTTTTTTATTATGCCCGTTATGAGGGTACACTCTTAAACGATATGGATAAGTTAAGCATAAAAGCAACGAATGGAAATACAAAATCTCCAAATAAAGGAGTTTCTAATGATGAAAAATTAAATATTTTAGTTGTTGATGATGCTCTTATTATACGAAGAAGCTTAAAACGGATGCTTGAAGAATTTGGTCATAATGTGGTTAAAGAATCTGATGATGGTGTAATGGCGATAGAGGACTATAAAAAATATAAACCAGATCTAGTAACAATGGATATAACAATGCCTAATATGGATGGTATAGAAGCAGTAGGAGAGATTATGCAAATAGATTCTAATGCAAAAATCATTATGGTAACAGCACATGGTCAAGAGGAGATGGTGATTAATGCTATAAGTGCTGGGGCAAAAGGCTATCTTTTAAAACCTATCACACCTATCAAAATAAGAAAAGAGTTAGATAAACTTTCGATTAGAATGAAAAAAGAGGAGAAAGAAAATAATGTTCTTCTTGAAAATGACGATGACGATTTTTTAATGTAGATAGATGGAGACAAAAAAACATCTCTTAATGAAAAATAAAAACTTACCAATTAACGAAGTCTTAACCGACATAAAAATATCTCTAGATTCAAATAACACTCTGATTCTACAAGCTCCCCCTGGAGCTGGAAAAAGTACAGTTGTTCCTATCTCTTTACTTAAAGAATCTTGGCTTGGTGATAAAATAATCATCATGCTAGAGCCTCGTCGTGTAGCTGCTCGGATGGTGGCTACTCAGATGGCTACACTTCTTGGTGAAAATGTTGGAGAGAGTGTTGGGTATCAGATTAAGATGGATAGTTGTTACACCAAAAATACTAAGATTCTAGTGGTAACTGAGGCGATTTTAGTTCGTAAGCTTCAGAGTGATCAGGAGCTTAATGATGTGGCACTTGTTATCTTTGATGAGTTTCATGAGAGAAGTATCCATACAGACCTCTCTCTTGCTCTCTCTTTACAAACACAAGAATTACTAAGAGATGATTTAAAGATTCTCATCATGTCAGCAACTCTAAACTCTAAAGAGATTGCAACACTATTAGATGGTGTTCCTATTATAACTTCCAAAGGTAAAACTTATGAGGTTGAAAACATCCATACAAGAAGTGATCTTTTAGATACGATTCTTAGAGCTATAAAAGAGGATAAAGGTGATATTTTAGTTTTTTTAGCAGGTGTTAAAGAGATAAAAGCACTTCAAAATTCACTCCATGATTCTCTTAGAGATAGCGACATATTGATTCTACCACTCTACTCTGCCCTCCCTAAAAAAGAGCAAGATAAAGCGATACAAAAATCTACAAAACGCAAAATAATTTTAAGTACAAATATCGCTCAAACCTCTCTAACCATAGAGGGTGTAAAAGTGGTAATAGATTCGGGACTTGAAAAACTCTCACGATATAACTATGCAAATGGGATGAATCATCTTGAACTCTCTTTTATATCTGAGGATTCTGCCATCCAAAGAGCTGGACGAGCTGGACGATTATCTCATGGGAAATGTTACAAACTTTGGGAGAGAGGGAAGATTTTACAAGCATCTACAAAAGCTGAGATTCTAAGAGCTGATTTGAGTTCACTTATTTTAGATTTAGCTTTATGGGGTGTTGATAATTTTGATGAATTGAAATTTTTAGACACCCCTTCAAGCGAGGTTATACAAAGTACAAAAACTGTTTTACAAGAGATAGGGATGTTAGATGAAAATTATAAAATCACCCCTTTTGGAAAAGATGCCCTCGAGCTTGGGGTACATCCACGACTAGCCTATATGATTCTTAAAAGTAATGATTTGGGTTTTGCTTATGAAGCTTGTATATTAGCCTCTATGCTTGGGGAGAGGGATATATTTGTAAACTCCTCCAAAGATAGCGACCTACTCTCTCGGTTTATCCACCTTTTTGAGCATGATATAGATTCCCGTTTTATAAATAGATTTCGCGCAAAAGAGGTTTTAACTCAAGCTCAGTTTTTTTATAAAAAACTCAAAAATATAAAACAAGTTACAAAGAAAAACAGTGTTTTAGATAAAGATATAATAGCCATTTTACTTCTCTTTGCATACCCCGATAGACTAGCAAAACAAAGAGCTAAGAATTCAAATAGATACAAACTAAGTAATGCAAAAGGGGCAATCATAAATCAAGAAGACACCCTTTTTAATCAAGAGTATTTGGTGGTCTCAAACCTTTTAGCACATGAGAGAGATTCTTACATCATACAAGCTATCTCACTGTCACTTACAGAGATAGAAAAATATTTCTCATCGTTTATAAAAACTAAAGAATCTATAACTTACAACAAAGAGAATAAAAAGTTTGATATACGGGAGAAGAGATTCTTTTTAGAGTTGGAACTCTCCTCCAAAGCTGTGGAGTTATCAAAAAATCATAATTTTAAAAAGTTACTTCTGGGTTTGATACAAAAAGAGGGTTTAGAACTTTTAACATGGAGTAAAAAA
The DNA here is from genome assembly GCA_034660975.1 of Campylobacterota bacterium. Lineage (GTDB taxonomy): Bacteria > Campylobacterota > Campylobacteria > Campylobacterales > Sulfurimonadaceae > Sulfurimonas. Next base: position 9,606 of record JAYEKJ010000199.1, on the reverse strand, counting down.
GCAAGTGCTTTAAAAAACAGAGTAAACTTTTTAAATTATCATACAGAGTTTGAAAATTTTTCTGATGAGGTTTTAGTTGAGAACTTAGACAAATGGCTAGAGCCATACTTAGATAATATCTTTACAATTAAAGGTTTAGAATCTCTTGATACCTACTCGATGCTTTTAACTATGCTCCCGTGGGAGAAACAACAAGTTCTTGATTCCCTTGCACCCATAAGCATAAAAGTTCCTAGTGGCTCTAATATCCACATAGATTATTCAAACTATGAAAAACCCTCTATGAGTGTGAAAATTCAAGAGGTTTTCGGACTTGAAGAGACTCCAAAGGTTCTCAACAACACCATCGCTCTAAAAATACACCTACTAAACCCAGCGATGAGAGATATACAAATCACTTACGATTTAAAAAGTTTTTGGGAGAACTCTTACTCAGAAGTGAGAAAAGAGTTACGAGGAAAATACAAAAGACACTACTGGCCAGAAAACCCTTACGAAGCAATAGCCACTAGTCAAACGAAAAAACATATGATGTTTAGATAAAATACAAACTCAAAAGGATATTTAAAATGAATGAACAAGAGAAAAACAAAAACAACCCTCGTCATGGTGTAAAACTAAAAGATATTTTAGAGGAGTTAGTAAAATATTACGGTTGGAAAGAGCTAAGTAATCGGATAGATATTAGGTGTTTTTTATTTGATCCAACTATAAATTCTAGTTTAAAGTTTTTAAGAAAAACACCTTGGGCTAGAACTAAAGTGGAAGATTTATACCTTAACTTGAAAGACAAATAATGGTATATAAATCAAAAGATGGTGAGATAGAGCTTAGTAATATCACAAGATTGTACCCTGCTGCTGTGATCGATATGTTTGGTGAAATAGCAGAGATGAGTTTAGAGTGGATGGAGATGAACGAGGAGAAAGTAAAACTGGTTCATTTCGTATTAGTTTTTGATTTTACACCTCTAGGGGATGATAAAAAAGTAAGAAAAGTACTTAGCTTTGATACAAAAGAGGAACTAATAGAAACTATGTCTGAGGTAGCACAATTTTTTCAAGACTGATTTCAAGTGATACTAAAAAAGTTTTCTCTCTCGCAATCCCCGCTGCATTAAAACACCTTGTAGATATTCTTCAGATTCTTATAGATATGCTTATGGTGGGGATGATAAGTGTTTATGCCTTAGCAGCTGTTGGTATGAGTATGCAATTTATGATGATTATCAATGTTTTAATGACGCTCTATATTATTGGTGGGAATGCCCTTATCTCTCGCTTTATAGGTCAGGGGAGAAAAAAACGAGCTTCGGCACTTCTTTTTTCACTTGGAATTTTTGCTACTATATTATCCGTTTTTGTAACTATTGGTGGATATGTTGGTAGTGAGTTTATATACGAGATGATGGGTGCTTCTGCATCAGTGGTTGAACAAGGATCTTTATATTTTAAGATAATCTCTCTTGGTCTTGTTGTTATATTTATAGATTCTCTTCTTTATAATGCACTTAGTGCTGCTGGTGATACTAAAAGTTCACTCTATATTAAACTCTTTTCAGCTGGACTCAACGCTTTTTTAAATTATGTTTTTATTTTCGGACATTTTTGTTTTGAAGCGATGGGAATCGAGGGTGCTGCGTATGCTACTATCATCGCTTATACTTTTAATGTTATAGCATATATATTTATTTTAAAACTACCCAAAAGTAAATTAAACTTGATTCCCATCATCAGAATAAAAGATATAATTAGAGCTTACAATATTGGGTGGAGTGCTGCACTTGATCGCCTCATCTCTAGTATCTCATTTTTAGTTTTTGTTTCAATTATTACAGCTTATGGGACTGCTGAGTTAGCAGGTTATCAAGTTGGTCTTAGAATCGAGGGAATCGCTTTTATGCCAGGATTTGGATTTGCTATCGCTGCTATGGCTCTAGTGGGGCAAAACCTTGGTGCTAAAAATAAAGAAAAAGCTTTTAATATGGGAATCATTAGTGGGAGAATTGCTTACACTTTTATGGGAAGTGTCGGCACTATTCTTATCCTCTTTCCAGAGGTTTTAGTTGGTTTTTTCACACAAGATATTGCGACAATACAAGTTGCTTCATATTATCTTATCCTTGTTGGCTTAGCTCAAGTTCCACTAGCTATAATGTTTGTCTATTCAGCAGCCCTAAGAGGAGCCGGAGCAACTAAAACAACACTTAAAATCAATGTTTTATCTTTATGGTTTTTTAGAGTTATACCATCTTATATAGCTTATAAACTTGGATTTGGAATCATCACTATTTTTATAATTATGAATGTGGAAACTCTTTTAAAAGGGATAATATACTGGTATATTTACAATAAAAAAGTTTGGTTAGATACTAAGGTGTAGAGTTTATTAGCCTTCATAACATCTTTAAAGTTTAAGGGATATTATGTGCTTTTAATGGATTATTTAACAAACTGAAATAACTAATGATTACAAGGCAGAAGAGTTTTATGATAATTTTAATGAAGTTATTGAATATCTTCAACATGAACAACAAAATAAATTTGCTATTGAGAATGCAGACTACTTAAAAGATATTAAAATTAAGTATAGTTGGATTTCAGATACCTTTGTGATTAGCATAGAGTATATAAATGAAATTGAAAAAGATGATGAAAATATACTTAAAGGTATGATGGTTTTTAGATTATCTATGATAATTGCCTCTATACATCATTTTATGGCATCCAAGTTTGGACTTATTGTTAGAGGTGCAATCTCATCAAAATATTCATGTATTACAAATAATTTTATTTTAGGAGAAGGTGTAGCCGAAGCTTCAAAACTAGAAAAAGAAGTAGCAATATATCCTAGAGTTATTTTTAAACAAAATATAATAAGTAATGAGATTCATGAAATAATAACACGAGAACATCAAAATAATGATTTTAATTTTATTTCAAAAGACTGTGATGGTTATTATTTTGTAAATTACTTAGCAATGTTACAGCATATACCACCTATGATAGGAAAAATGTTTAGAATATCTGATGATAAAATTAAAGAAAATTCAATTAAACAAAAAATAAATGTAATTGAAAAGTATCAAAAAATAGTAGCAAATGGTTTTAAAATACCAAATGAAAAAGTTAAAGAAAAATTTCAAAAAAATATTATTAATAATTGAGTTTCACTTAAGTTTTGCTATAATATACTCAAATAAATATTGGAGTATATTATGCAAACTATGGCAATACAAATCCAAGATGATTATGTTAATGATTTTATGAGTTATGTTAATAATCATAGTGATAGTATAATTATCACAAAAGATAAGAACTTAGAATATGACCCATATTTTTACGAACGACAAAAAGAGTTACATCAAATAAAAAGTAACATTGATAACGGTAAAGTTCAAATGATAGAAAATGATGAATTTTGGGATAATATAGATGATTTTGTAGAAACTCTACAAAAATGAGAATAATTAATAATTCAGATTTTTCACAAGAGTTAAAAGACATACTTAAATATATAGCGAATGACAAACCTTCTGCAAGTAAAAAATTCAGTAAAGAACTAAAAGATAATATAAATCTAATTTTAGATAATCCATACATGTATCCGCCCTCATATTATTTCAACGATAAAGATGTTAGAGATATGACATATAAAAAATATACTATTGTTTACCAAGTTAGTCTAGAAAGAAATACAATTGAAATGATGAAGATTTTTAAGAAAAACAAACCGTCATAAAAGTTCAGATACAACAAAACATAGGAACACAATAAATTACCTAGCGGAAATTTATTGTTCTATTCGACCGTTATATCCAAGTTACCACATTGTCTAAAAATGAATTTTAATGCTGGAGATACAGTACAATTAAAATCTGGTGGTGAAATCATGACATTGGTTTAAGTGGTCTTGACAAAGGGGAAATTATACTGGTGGTATTCGTAGTAAATTTTATGAACCTAAAAAGAATTATTATTCGTAACATAACACGAATATAGATATACTTCCTAAACACCAAAAACTAAAAGCAACACAGGTAGTAGTAACAAATCTGCAACTATTGCCATAAACATAGCAAGCATTGTTAGAAGACCAAAGTATATGGTAGGGATGAAGTTAGATAGTGTCAAGATAGAGAATCCTATAATAATAATAGTTGATGTATAAAACATCGCTGTTCCTATGCTTGCGTGAGAGTTAAATATAGCTATTTTAGTATTTTTACTCTCTTTATACTCTGATAAATATCTATATATATAGTGAATAGTGTCATCAACTGCTATCCCTATACTAATGGCTGCGATGGTTATGGTCATCATATCTAGTGGTATATCCATCCACCCCATAAATCCAAAAATTACACTGACAGGAACTGCATTTACCACTATGGCGATAGATGCTGTTTTTAAAGACTTAAAAAGCACTAAAAACATAAAAAATAGTATAAATAATACCACACCAATAGTTTTGATTTGAGAATCAAAAAGGGACTGGAGCATGTTGTTGTAGATCACTAAAAGGTTTGATACTTTGTACTCTTCATATTTGGGATTTAGCATAGCTTTTAAATCTCTGTTTATCTTTTGAAGTAGTATATCTCTTTGTAAACCCTCTTGAGAATCTATAATTCTTGTACTTATTCTTACTCTGTTATTCTCAATATCTATATAAGGTGAAAGAATGATTTTTCTATATTTTTCAGGCAACTCTTGATACAGAAGTGCCAAAGTAAAACTATCAGCCTCTTTTCCGTCGTTGAGCGATATGATAATCTCACCCATTGTAGCGAGTGATAACACTTTTCCGATAGGTTCTAAAGAATCTAAATAATCATGAACCTCTTTAATCTTTTGCATCTTATTTTGAGTAAACCAATAACGAGTTTTATCCTCTTGTGTATCTTCAAACTCATCCTCAAACTCATCTAATTCATCATCAAAATCATCCTCTACAAAAGTTACATCTTCCACCTCATCACTACCCTCTTTAAATGTTAAAACTATATCAAGAGGTGTAGTCCCTCCAAGTTTTTGGTCAATCAGTGCCATCCCTTGGTAAATCTCAGTATCTTGCTTAAAATAGTCTATAAAACTATTTTCAACTCTAAGCTGACTCGCTCCAGTTACTGAAAATAGTATAAGTAAAACAGTGGAAGCAAGTATTGTTTTTTTATAGTTGTATGCTATATGGGCTACTTTAGAGGTAAATGGTGTCTCACCTGCATTAAAATGTTCATCTTCATGTTTTTCAAAAAGAGTTAATACAGTTGGAAAAAGTAAAAATGTACTAAGTAAAGAGACAACTATCCCGATACTCATCATCCAACCAAAATTTATAATTGGTAATATGCCACTAATAACTAAAGAGCTAAACCCTGCCATAGTGGTGATAACTACAAAAAATGATGGTTTTGCCATTGAGCTAACTGTATTTAAGAGTAGATTCTGTTGCGTTTCATTTTCATTTTTATGATGAAGCTCTTTATATTTTATGATGAGATGCACCACTAAAGAGAGATTCATAATAAGTTCAAGAGAGATAAAGTTTGAAGATACTAAAGAGATTTCCCAAGCAAAAAGACCTAAAAAACCACTTGTTATGATGAGTGAAACACTAGATATAAAAAGTGCTAAAATTACCCATCTTACCTTTTTAAGCAATAGGTATAAAACTACTATCAGTAAAGTGAGTATCACAAAACCAAATGTTTTCAAATCATACTTTACAAACTCTATCATATCATCAGCAATCATATCTGCTCCACCAAGATGGAGTTTTATTTTTGGATTCTTTAACTCAAAATCATCTATAATAGCTCTTATCTGCATAAGAGATTGGTGGGTATTTTCTCTTAAAACATCTCTATAACTCTTTAACTCTTTTTGGGCAATCTTAAAATTATCACTCTCCTCTTTAGTTAAAACTCTCTCTTTTTTTAACTCTACAAACTTATCTCTATTTTCTATAAGATTAAAATATCTCTCATCTCTTTTTAGATTTACAGATATTACAGTTGTTTTAAAATCATCACTCACTAAGTTTTGTTTATAGATTGGACTGTTTAACAGCTCTTGCTTTACTAACTCTTTATCTATATTTTTTGATAAAAGTGTTGGAACATCTTTTACTAACTCTTTAAATGGTCTTGGAGGAGATTGCAAAAGTGGCACATTTATTATCGAGTTTATATACTCAACTATATCAATTTTTCTTATTTGATTACTTAGATGTTGAATATTTTGAATATTTTCATCACTTAAAAGATTATCCTCTACGCTATAAACAAGAACTAAAAAGTTTGGTGCTTCAAAGCGTTTTGAGATCTCTCTTGTAAACTCTAAATCTTTATCACCCTCTAGTAGTAAAGATTCAGCACTAGCATCTATCTCTAACTTGAATGTGAAAATACTCATTATCACCACAAATATAGCCATTAAAGATAAAAGTACCTTTGGATGTTTTAGAAGATGATTTTGATATAAATTTTTTAACATATTTACTTAGTAAGTGCTTCCATCAGTTCATAAATAGTTTTTGTTCTCAAAACCTCTTTAAACTGTGTTTGATCAGCTTTTAAAATACTCACTCCAGACATCTCAACATCAAATATCAACCATCTGTCTTTATCAGTTTTTTGTTTTTTAGGTTTATAAAATTTATATTTCACCTCAAATTTCTCTGCACCATTTACTAAGTCTGTTATAAAAGTGATTCTATTTTTTTTAGCCTGTTTTATCTCTTTTACTTCAACTTTTTCACCATTATACGCATCTAGCTTCGAGGAGTAAGAGTGTTCCATTCGCTTTATATAAAGCTCTGTAAACTCTTTTCTCTCTATGGTATTTAACTTTTTCCAAGCCCTTTTACCAAGACTAAGTTTTGCCATCAACTCAAAATCAAACATCGCTCTAGCTACATTTGTAATCTTGAAATTTCTTTGAGTTTTTGATAATTTTTTATCTTCAACTATAACAATAACTTCATCAATCTTATTTAATAGATGCTTTTTTAAATCTGTTTGTTCATCTGCTACTAAATTTTGAGTAACTATCAACATACTAAATATCACTAAAAAAATCTTCATCATTTTTTTCATATCTTATTCCTTTATTTGCTTATCTCTATACTGTTCATAAATATCTCTTAAATATGGATACAAATCGATAGCATCCTCTTTTAATTTAGCATAAGCTTCTAAACTTAATGAAAATTCATTCGTTTTTTCATAAGCCTTTACACCTAAGTACCCACCCCAGTTATCTGTAAGAGTAAACCATTCTCTAGGGGTATAATCAATCGAACTCAGATATGAATCTGCATAAATTCCAGTTATATCTCTAAGATTCGATGGACCCCATAGTGGTAAAACTATATGTGGTCCACTTCCAACTCCATAAAAACCAAGTGTTTGACCAAAATCTTCATTATGGGTCTCTAGCTCAAAATATTTTTTTGCAGGATCAAACAGTCCTAAAACACCAATAGTAGTATTTATAACAAATCTTCCTGTCTCCTCAGAACTATTCTTAAATTTTCCTTGTAAAAGGTTATTTACAACTCGTGGAGGATAATAAAGATTTTTAAAAAAATTCGATACACTTTTTCTTATCTCATAATGGACTATTGCATTATAGCCCTCAGATACTGGAGTTAACACATATATAAATAAATCATCATTAAAAGCTGTCATAGCTCTGTTATAAGCTTTTAAAGGGTCATAAACCTCTTCTGTCTCAACTTCCTCTTCAAACTCATCAAAGAGTTCATCATCCTCTTGAGTTAACTCATCATATATAATATTGTCAGGTTGATTTGGATTTTTTGAACTACACCCTGTAAAAGCAATAGATAGTACAACAAGAAAATAAATTATTTTCAATTTTAAAACCTTTCATAGATTATTTCATAAAAGTTGATGATTATATAGGATTTGCTATGAAAACTATATTAAAAAAACTAAATAATAATGGTAAAATATCATAAAATCTTTTAAGTAGGTATGATGTTAACTAAATTTCTTTTACTATTAACTTTAGTTTCACAACTATATTCAGAACCAATTTTGAATAAAATTTATTATATAGATTCTAATCAAGTGATGTTATCTCACATAATCCCTCATCCTAAAAATGATATAAAGCTTTTTAATATTGATAAAAATAGATATTCTAAAAAAATAACATCTAAAAGATTAATCAATATTCTTAAAAATCATGGTTATGAATCCTATATATCGGAGCATAGATTTATAAAGTTTATCAAAAAAAGCGATATCGATACATCAAAAATGAAAAATCGTATAAAAGAGTTTTATCTTCAACATTATGCAAATATAAAAATCAAAAAGATTTTAGTTGAGCCTAGAGGGTATGTAAAATCTTTACCACAAAACTATAGTGTTAGTATCCCATCAAGAGCACATCTCTCAAATCTAGGGATTATTCATATAAAAACACTCAAAAATAAAAAATTCTTTTTTAACTATACGGTTGATGCGACTATAAACTCTTTTACCGCAAGACAAAACATAAAAAAAGGTAGCGAATTATCACCACTAAATACCAAAAAAGCAAATGTAGTTTTTAGTAAATATAGAGCCACCCCTTTACAAGTGATTAACAAAAGCACACTTCAAGCTAAAAATCACATAAAAAAAGACAGCGTTATAACCACAAGAGATGTTGTGATGCTTGATGTAGTCAAAAGAAATAGTATGGTTATAGTGATTCTAAATAGTTCAAATATAGCGATAACATTTAGTGCCAAAGCCCTGCAAAATGGTAAAAGTGGTGATATAATAAATATCCAAAAAAGCAATGGCAAACGCTTAAAGGCACGAGTTATTGGTAGAAATAGAGTGGAGATTCAATGAGTATAAAAAAAATAATCATAGCTACAAGTGGTGCTAGTGGAGTAAACCTAGGTTTAAAAACTTTAAAGCTACTTCCAGATTCGATAGAGAAGCATTTTATTATGTCTAAAAACTCTAAAACTGTTTTAGATAAAGAGATGGGAATCTCTGAGCATGATAATGAGGATATATCTGCAAGTATAGCATCAGGTTCATTTGGAGTAGATGCGATGATAATCGCACCATGTAGTATGAACACACTGGCAAAAATAGCTTGTGGAATCTCTGATAACCTAGTAACTAGGTCTGCTTCTGTTATGATAAAAGAGCAAAAAAAACTAATCCTCGCCCCAAGAGAGATGCCCTTCTCTGCCATAGCATTAGAAAATATGCTCAAACTCTCAAAACTAGGAATCATCATAGCCCCACCAGTGATGGCTTACTACTCCGAACAACAAACACTTGATGAGATGGAGAATTTTATTATTGGGAAATGGTTTGATTTGTTGGGGATTGAGAATAATTTATATAAGAGATGGGAATAAGTTAAATAAAAAAAGGAAAACAAAAAATGAAACAGATTCTACTAGTGCTACTACTAAGCACAACACTATTAGCTCAAGCTATCCTAAAACTAGACACAAAAGGTCATACAGGTTTGATAAAAGATATCATAGTCACAAAAGATGGTGATATCATAAGTGCAAGTGATGATAAAACCATAAGAGTGTGGGATAGCAAAACTGGCAAAG
>JAYEKJ010000198.1:2446-6253 GCA_034660975.1 Campylobacterota bacterium | reverse complement strand
AATAAAACATACAAACAGAAGAACGATAGCAAACTTATGACTAAGTCATAAGGCAAATTAGAGTGATTAAAGTACTTGACTTGATCCTACCTTCCAAATGACAGAGGTTCAAAGACCTAATTATAATAATATAACACCTAAAGCTAAAGGAACAAAAAGACTAAATTTTTTATTTTTATACATCATTCTTTTCGGTTAAATCAGAAGTTGGAAATTTCATAGTGAATGTAGCTCCATCTTCATTATTATGAACTGTAATTGTCCCTTGTAATTGATCTTCAATAATCATCTTACTCATAGACAACCCTATCCCTGTTCCTTTATCTTCTTTAGTAGTAAAATAATCATTAAAAACTTTCTCAATTACATTTTTAGGGATGCCACCCCCATTATCACTAATTTCTAATATACTCCACTTACCTTCACAACTACCTTTTATAGTTATTTTTCCACTAAAAATAGCTTCTTTCATTTTAGCTTTAATAGCATCTTTTGCATTACTTATAATATTTAAAAGGACTTGATTAAATTCACTAGCTACCCCAAAACCTGTAACATTATCATCTACTTTCATATCTAATGTAATATTTGAAACTTTTAATATAGAAGAGAGAATAGATACAACTGATTCAACTTCATTCTTTACACCAAACATCTCTTTATTTTTATTAGGTTTGAAATAATTTTTGAAATCATTCATTGTACCAGACATAAAAGCAATAATTTTATCTATTTGTTCAAGTTGCTTTAAAAGCTCATCATCTTCTGATGTCTCTAATTGTGTTGAGAAATTTAAAGATGTTGTAATCGCTCCTATCGCATTTAATGGTTGATTCCATTGATGCGTGATGGCACTCATCATCTCACCCATTGCAGCTAGCCGAGACTGGCGTAATAATAACTTTTCTTGTTCTAATCGTTTTTTTATCTCCTCTTGAACTCTCATCTCCAATATCTGTTTTTGTTCATATAAAGCTAAATGAGTAGCTACTCTAGCTTTTACAATGGAAGGGTTGATTGGTTTTGTAATATAATCTACACCACCTAACAAAAAGCCCTTCTCTTCATTTTCTTTGTCATTCAAAGCTGTAATAAATATTATAGGGATATTAGCCGTTAATGGTTCTTTTTTAAGTTGACGACATACTTCATAACCATCAATATCTGGCATCATAATATCTAAAAGAATTAAATCTGCTCTAGGTTCTTTTAAGGAAATTTTCAATGCATTCCCACCACTTGTCGCAGCTATTACCTTGTAATCATTTTTTAAAATATTTGTTAAAGCAGCAATATTAATTGGTGTATCATCCACTATAAGGATAGTTTTTTTATTATTCATCTTTTTAATCACCTTTTTTAATAAATTGATTATCAAGCATCTTAGCTTCTGAGTAATTTAATGTTTCATCTGCTACAGAAGTTTCTTTTATATCTATATCATTTGATGTTGATTGCATTGATGGTGACATCCATTTTGCTATAGTTTTAAACATCTCTGTTGGTAATATAGGCTTAGAAATCTGGTCATTCATACCAGAGTCTAATGCTTTTTTCTTATCATCAACCATCACATTTGCTGTTAAAGCTAAGATGGGAAGATCTTTAAAACACTCTTGAGTACGAATTTGCTTAGTTGTTTCATAACCATCCATAACTGGCATCTGACAATCCATTAAAATTCCATCAAACTTCTCTTCTTTAAGAATGTTCAACGCTTCTAAACCATGTTCTGCCACTCTTACACTTATCCCTTTGAGAATTAAGTAAATCTACTGCTAATTCTTGATTTATTTCATTATCCTCAACCAACAATAGATGGATTCCACTTAAATTATTAATATTTATTAATTCATTATTTTTAGAAATATTCTTTTGTCGTTTTTGTTGTTTATCAAATTTAGCAGTAAAATGAAATCTACTCCCCTCCCCTATAACACTATCAACCCATATATTTCCATCCATCATCTCTGTAAGATTTTTACTTATTATAAGCCCTAAACCAGTACCACCATATTTTCTACTCATAGAAGTATCTGCTTGTGAAAAAGCTTTAAATAATTTAGCTTTTTGTTCGTCACTAATACCTATTCCATTATCTTGAATTGAAAAGTGTAACACTACTGATGTCTCATTTTCCATTTGAGTTTCTATATTAACAATTACCTCACCGCCATTGTGTGTAAATTTAACTGCATTAGAAGCTAAATTCAATAAAATTTGTCCAAGACGAAAGGAGTCTCCAATTAGATTAAGAGGGATACCTTCTTTCTTAAAACAGATAAAAACTATCTCTTTATCATTTGCACTTACTTGAATAATACTTTTAAGATTATCCAACACATCATTTAAAGAAAATGGTAGTTGTTCTAAAGTTAATCCATCAGATTCAATCTTTGAAAGGTCAAATATATCATTAATAATTCTTAAAAGCATCTCTGATGAGTGATGTACTTTTTCAATATAGTTACGCGATTTTTCATCTAAATTAGATTCAAGTGCCAAATATGTCATACCGATAATTGCATTCATAGGTGTACGAATCTCATGGGACATATTTGCTAAGAAGTCACTTTTAGTTTGCATTGCCAACTCTGCTGCTTCTTTAGCTTCAATCATAGCTATTTCACTATTTTTTCGTTGAGTAATATCGACAATAACTCCTATAATACCTTCAAAATAGCCAGATGAACTAATTAGTATATCTTTATAACAAATAATTTCTTTAACATTTCCTTCTGCATCCACCATGGAAAGCTCACAACTTGCTCGCTCATCAGATGTCAAAAATGAGGTTATTTCTAAAGAAAAGACCTCATCAATACTATTTTTTAAAAGGGAAGACTCACTTATTTGCATAAATTCACAAAATGCTCTATTAACTTTTTGAAATTTCATATCTCTATTTTGAAAAAATAGTGGCAATGGTAATACATTAAACATCTTTTCTGTTAATTGTTCTGTTTTTTCCAAATCTTTTTGCATTATACTTCTCGAATTTTCAATTGTTTGAATCATCTCATTAAAAGCACCTGTTAAAAGTCCAATCTCATCATCGCTCATTTTTGTAAGGCGTATCGTATAGTCACCAGTTTTTTGAATATCTCTAGCAGTATTTGTAAGTGCTATAATTGGCTTTGAAATAAGCTGTTGAAGTTTATTTGATAATATATAAGCGAAAATCATAATTAAAACAATAATAGTTAGAAGAATATAGATAATTTCCTTGTGTCGTTCATCAAGCTCTTCTAAAGTTATATCAATATGTAATAAACCTATCTTTCTCCCTTCAAAAATAATATCTTGAAAAAAATAAGCATAATCATCAGTAAAAGTTATACCATTTTGATGATTTTGTTTAAATTTATCTTTATCGTGTTCATTATGAGGTTCTTTTCCATACATTGCTAATATATTATTATCATTATCAAAAATAACCGCATACTCTATAGCATCATATACTGAGATAGATTAAAGCTGTTCTTCAAGTATAACACGGTCATCAAAAAGTATAGCTGCAGTAGCATGTTTTGAAATAACTTGGGAAAGTACAACAACCTTATTTTCAAGTGTCTTTTTATAAGAGAGTGTATCTAACCAATAAAAAATAAACCCAAATAACACCAAACTTATAAATGTAACACTTACTATTATACTAATTACTTTTAGTTTAAGACTTGTTAGCAACTTCAAGTAGTTTAGAACTAAACTTTATATCTGCTTTTTTAGCATTTAAAAGATTGATAATTATCTTTAAACGCTTATCTTCTGTTTTAAGCCATAATGTCCCACCAAAATTAATAAAAT
>JAYEKJ010000198.1:0-2346 GCA_034660975.1 Campylobacterota bacterium | reverse complement strand
TTAGCAACTTCAAGTAGTTTAGAACTAAACTTTATATCTGCTTTTTTAGCATTTAAAAGATTGATAATTATCTTTAAACGCTTATCTTCTGTTTTAAGCCATAATGTCCCACCAAAATTAATAAAATTATCTATATCACTTATAAGCAATATTGGTCTATATTTCAGTTCTTTAATTATCTTTGGTAAAGAATCTTTTTTATCTTTAGAGATAAATATAATACGATATTCATCATCTATCTCAGATAAGTTATTAATTCTTTCTATTTGTATTGGCATCTCCATACATTTTTTGTTACTTAGAGCATCTATATAAACTCCAAAGTTATCTTTACCTAATATAGCTATTTTAAATACTTTATTTTGTACCAGTAGCTGTAACAGTTTTAAAACCTGTATATTTACCAATATAATTAAACTGTGTTGATAATTTTAAATTATTTGTAAAACTATATAAAAACCCAGCATTAGCAATGTTTTTTGCTACACCATGATGAATTGAACCATCTTTATTTTTACTATCATTATAAGAATAGTTTGCAAAAACAGAGTGTTTGTTGATTTTATAATCAAGCGTAAGTTCTAATCCTTTTGTAATAAGTTGCTCTGAATTTTCCCATCTATTATTTTCTTTTGTGAATTTATTTTTGATTGTATTATGATAAAGTACGACTGAAGTATGTATAGATGAATTAAGCATATAATTAAAACCTAGTTCATAACTTTGCATAGTTTCAGATTGTAATTCAGAATTACCATCACCATAAGTAAAATCCCAAGGTTTAGGTGCTCGATACGCTTCTGCATAACTCGAATAGATACTAAATTTATCATTATAATGATGCATTATAGAGATGCGTGGCGTAAAAATATTTTCTTTAGAATTACTCATATAATCATAACGCCCACCAAGTGTAACTTCTGTTTTTTCCATAACTTTTTGTTGAAGCTGTAAATAGACACTATATAAATCTTGTTTAAGCATTATAGGACTTAATGGATTAATAGGTTCTATATTTATATCTCCACTTAAACTTCGAGAAAAATTTTCAGAAAGATTTTCTTGTTCATATTGTAAAGCAAAAGTTAAATTTGTTTTTTCAGAAATTTTATAATTTAATTGTTCCTCAATCCCAAAAAGTGAATTTGGACAGTAGTAAGCAACTTGACCATCAATTGTATTAATATATGCAATAGTATCATCATGAACAGTACTATCACGATAGTATAAAAGTGAATTTAAATTTATATCTTGATTGATTTTTTGTTCATGTCTAAGCCATAAATTTAAAAAACTAATATGCCATAATGTTCCATAATCTTGATAGATTGTTCCTATGCTTTTATTATTAGTAGTAGTACGAGATGCTTTTTTATCCTGATATAACATACCTACAGAAAAATCTTTGTAATCAAACTTACCCTCTAAAGTATATGTTTTTTCAAAGTTTTCCATCGTATCATACCGATTATTATCACCATCAATACCTGCTAAATCAGCTTTTTCACTTGTTGCATATCTAGCTGAAAATGTATATCCTAACTCTTTTTGTTCATCTATATAACCAGTTCTTGCATCTGCTATGGTGGTATTAAATGTACCAGTTGCTATGCCTATAGTAGATTTTTCTGTTTTATAATCATCTGGAGAATATGTAATAATATTAATAATCCCAGAAATTGCATTTGTACCATATAACACTGAAGCTGGTCCATATAATACTTCAATCTGTTTAACATTTTCAAGGTTATACTGCAATCCACCAGAGTTTAGCTCATTTATCTCTATACCATCTATAAGTAATAGTATCAAACTATTTTGACGGTGCTCCACGCATGAACATATATGTATTAAACCCACTTCTATCGTTAAACTGAAATCCAGGAAGGTCTTTTAAGGCATCTTTTAAAGTGATATAACCCCGCTTACCTATCTCTTTTGCAGTAACTATACGCATAGTAGATGAAACATCTTTAAGTGATATTTTTGTTTTTGTTGCCGTTACAACTTCTAGATTTTGTAGTAACTCAAAATCCATCTCTAATAGACTGTCCATCTCTGCATCTGCACTCGCATACAATACAGACACACAAAATGTTACAGATACTAAAAATATAAATGATTTCATAAAATAAATTCCTCTTTACTCAATTTTATCTAAATTTGAATTTGCTTTAAAATATATTTTAGAATAAAATGCAAAAGAATATTTTATATAAAAGGACTAAAGCCACTCATCCTCAACACTAAGTTGAGGATGCACACTACCCACTAAAAACCCCTAAAATCAAGCTATTATTTTCTTTTTTAGTGTATAATACTCAAAAGAAAAGGATTTTCTATGAA
>JAYEKJ010000197.1:0-6333 GCA_034660975.1 Campylobacterota bacterium | reverse complement strand
AAAAAAGATAGCAAAATACCCTGCTAATCTTTTTGCACCACTATCAGCAATTTTATCCTCTAGTTTTAACAATTTTTTTATAAATATTGCTGATTTATGAGTGATGGTAAGCTCTTTTTTACAAAAAAACTTCATGATAAACTCAAATAGTAAAAAATATATGATGACAATGTTAAAAGTAAATAGGTAAGTTATGATTAATGAACTTACAAATAATGAGGTGATTCTAGAAACATTAGAATCTATTTGCTCAAAGCTTAGTGGACATGAATATGACATAATGTAAAACTCTTTTTTTTTACTAAAATTTTAGTAGTATATTCTTAAAATAGTATTAGTTTATTTATAAAAATTTTATTTGTTTTATAGGAAAATGAAATATATGCTACAATGTTATATTAAATCTAACCAACAAGAGGAATAGTAAATGAAAATACTATTTAGTATGCTATGTGCTGTACTGCTATTAAATGCTTCAGATATTACAAATTCTAACCCATTATCCCTAGATGATGCATTAGAGATTCTGAAATCTGAAAACTTAGAGATTAAAACCGCTTCATTTGATGTTAATTCTGCAAAAATTGAAGAGAAAACTGCTACTGGAAACTATTGGGGTAAATTAAACTTCATCCAAGATGTTGCAAGCTCCAATGATGCTGGGAATGTTTTTGGTTTTAAATTAACATCAAGAGAAGCTGATTTTGGTGATTTTGGTGCTGAAGAGTTTATGAATAATATGGATGCTTGTCAGGGTGGTGATATGTCAGCTTGTTCAAATATGTACACCTCCCCACCTGAAAACTTGAACAATCCAGATTCAAGAACTTTTTTTCAAACTAAACTAAAATATGAGATTCCACTTTTTACAGGCTTTCAAATAAATAGTTATGCAGAAATCATGAGTTCTATGACAAAAATGAAAACACTTGAAAAAAGTAAAGTTGTAAATGAAAAAATTTATCAACTTAGAAAAAGTTTTTATGATATGGCACTGTTAAAAGATTCTACAAAACATTTAAACACTATTTTAACAAATATCGATACTTTAGAAAATGTGACAAAAAATATGATTGATGTTGGTTATGCTAAAAAAGTAGATCTACTAGAGGTTCAATCTAAAAAAGGTAATGTTGAGAGATTAGTTGCACAGATGGGTTCTAATCAAAAACTACTATACCACTACATAGGCTTTTTACTAAATCAAAATATCACAGAGATTCAGACTCCTCCTGCAAGTATAGCTATGCCTACTTTAAATGATGAAAATATTTTAAATAACAACCTTGATATACAAAAAGCATCAACTGGATTAGAGATAAGAAAAAGTATGATAAATGTTGAAAAATCAGCTTACTACCCAATGGTTGGAGCATTTGGAGAATTAGCAACTGCTGATGATAGTTTTCTTGGAAATGCAAGTGATCATGCATCTTACACAGTTGGTGCAAGACTTACTTGGAATCTTTATAATGGTGGGATAGATGATGCAAAGCTAGAAAAATCTCGTATTGAGCATCTAAAAACTCAAACTCAAGTTCAACTTGCAAAAAAAGGTATAGCACTTCAAATTGCAAAAATCAGAACTGAGATACAAACTTTTGATGAGGAGATAATATCTTTAGAAAAAGAGTTGACCCTTGCAGATGCTATTTACAAAAACTATGAGGGTAGATACAAAGAAAAACTATCTTCTATGAGTGATGTAATCATCAAACAATCAGAGCAAATTCAAAAAATACTTCAATTACAAATGTCACACAACAAACGAAATGAAAGAATTTTCGCACTAGAAAAACTAGCAAATGGAGAAAAATAATGGGTAAACTTCTACTACTTTTAGCACTAGGTGCTTCACTAATAGCTGAGACTTTAACTTTATCGGGAAGTGTTATTTCTGATAATCAAAAAATGATAACGAGTCGTTTTATGGGATTTGTAACTAATGTTAAAGTATCTGAGGGGGACTTTGTAAAAAAAGATTCTCTTCTTTATACGATTGATTCTAAAGAGATAGATTCTGCACTTACGCAGGTAAAGCTTGGAATCTCACAAGCTCAACTTTCACTTCAAATGTATCAAAACCAATACACAAATGTAAAACTAAATCTTCAAAGACACCTAAGACTTTTAGAAAAAGATATGGTTTCAAAATACGAAGTTGAGAATCTTCAACTAGCAGAGCAAAACTTAGCTAATATGATTGATATTGCTAAAAAACAAGTTGTTCAAGCTAAAGCTCAATTAGCAGAGGTTAAGAATCAATATCTTTACTTAAATATTAAAGCTCCAAATGATGGTGTAATTGTTGCTAAAAACATTAAAGTTGGTGAGATGGCAATGCCTGGGATGCCTGCTATTATTTTATCTGATCTAAGTAACCTAAAAATATCTGCTGAGATTGCTGAGAGTAACTTAGGGCTTATTAGTTATGGCAAAAAAGTTCGTGTTAATATACCATCACTTAAAATAAAAACTATTGGAACAGTGAGTGCAATAATCCCTAATTCGAATCCAATGACACACACTTTTAAAATCAAAATTTCATTTAAAACAAATCACAAATCAGTATATCCTGGTATGTATGCAACAATAGATATCAACTAAGGTAAATTAAATGAATCATACAAAATCTTATGAACCAAGTGATTATGCTGGTAAACTAGCAAAAGGATTTTTAAGAAATCCATTAACTATTGTTCTTGGTGTATTTTTAATAGCTATTGGTTATCTTGCACTTATGATTATGCCAAGAGAGGAAAACCCTCAAATGGTTGTGAGTGGATCTACTGTTATCGTTGCACTTCCAGGGGCTAGTGCAGAAGAGATACAGAGAGTGATTGTTAAACCACTAGAGAGAAAATTAAAAGAGGTAAAAGGTGTTGAGCATATCTATGGTACTGCTATGGATAATGTTGGTATCGTTAATGCAGCCTTTTTTATTGGTGAAATAAAAGAGGATTCAAACCTAAAAGTGTATGATAAAATCATGCAAAATTCAGATATGTTTCCAAAAGGTGCTATGAATCCAATCATTAAGCCACTAGATATTGATATCGACATCCCTGTTTTATCTATCGCTTTTTATGCGAATGATGTTACTATGAGCAAAACTGAACTTTACAATAAAGTAAAAAAGATTCAACACCATATAAATGGTTTAGATAATGTTGCTGTTACTCAGATAAAAGGTGGTAATAAAACTCAGTTCAACATAGAGGTTGATCTACATAAACTCTCTGGATATAACTTATCTATGGGGCAAATAGTTAAATCTGTTCAATCATTATCTTATAGTGTTCCAGCTGTAAAAAATAGAACTGACGATAATCAAATCATTATGGTTGGTATCAAAAATGCAATTGATAGTGCTAATGATATTGGTAATATTATAGTTGCTCAATATATGGGTTCCCCTATATATCTAAATCAAATAGCTAAAGTATCTAAGTCTTACGATATTCAAAACTTTAAATCGGTTCAAATTAGTGTAAAAGAGAGAGATGGAAAGTTCTCACCGCTTCAAGATCAAGTAACTCTAACAGTTTCAAAACTACAAGGTACAAATGCTGTTGTAATTGCCAATGCTGTTAAAACTGAACTAGAATCTTACAAAAGCTTTTTAAACGAAAATGGTATCAACTATGTAATCACAAGAAATGATGGTGAGAGAGCAAATGAGGCTGTAAATGAGCTTGTGTATCATCTTGTTTTATCAATTGTAATTATTGCTGTTTTACTTGTTTTAGTTCTAGGATGGAGAGAATCTCTTATCGTTACTTTTACTGTTCCAGCGATTTTAGCGATAACTCTATTTGTAGCTTACTTAACTGATCAAACAATCAACAGAATTACACTCTTTGCTTTCTTATTGTCTTTAGGGCTTTTAGTTGATGCTGCTATTATTGTTATTGAGAATATTCATAGACATTATCACTCTGTTGAATCTCAACATGAAGATGTAGATGAGTTGATGATTAGAGCGACTGATGAGATTGGACCACCTACAAATATCGCTACTTTAGCAATTATTATGACTATGGTTCCAATGGCATTTGTTGGTCAAATGATGGGTCAGTTTATGAAACCTATCCCTACTAATGTTCCTGTTGCTCTTATCGCTTCACTATTTGTTGCTTATATATTTACACCTTATTTAGCTGCAAGAATGCTAAAAAGACCAGATTTTAGTAAAAAAGGGGGTCACTAATGTTTAAAAAATTTGAAAATGCTATTTTAGCAGGAATCCAAAGCCCAACTAGAAGAAAAATTATTTTATTTGGAACACTTATAGCTTTTATACTTTCAGTTTTAATGATTGCTCCCACTAAAATGGTTCTTGCAAAAATGCTTCCTGGAAAAAACAACAATACATTTGCAATCTATGCAACTTTAGCAAATGGTAGTTCTATTGAACAAACTAAAAATGTTACAGATTGTATAGTTGGACATATACAAAAAGAGAGTCAAGTTGTAGATATTGAAGTGTTTTTAGGGATGGGTTCACCACTTGATTTTGCAGGTCTTATAAAAGGTTCACACTTTAAAAATTCAGAAAATGTTGCTGAAGTTGTTTTAAACTTAACAGATAAACATCATAGAGATGAACCATCATATATGATGGTTCAAAGGATGAGACCTACAATTGTAAATAGTTGTCAAGCTCTCTATCGAGATACTGTTGTTGCATTTGTTGAACCACCTGCTGGACCTCCTGTTTTAGCTGCAGTTGTTGCTGAAGTATATGGAAGTGATTCTGATGGAATTAGAGTATTAGCAAATAGAATCTCAGATCTATTTAAAAATACTGAGGGGCTTGTTGATGTAGATATTATGCAAGATGAAATTTATGACACTTATGAGATACAGGTAAATAGCACAAAAATATCTCGTTCAGATGTAACTATTAAACAATTAAATGAGATACTATATCTTGCATTTGAAGGGATGCAGATAGCTGTTAAGAACTCTGATATTTATAACGATCAGATTCCTATCTATCTATCTCTATCTCAAGATTCTAAAAGATTTACATCTAAAGATATCAATGCTGTTAAAACAAAACTTGCATCTTTAAAACTTATGAATAAAATGGGGATGATGGTACCAGTTACTGAACTTGTAGATATTATTCCTAAGAAATCTAACCCTCTAATAATGAGTAAAAATCTCCATAAGATGACAAATGTTATGGCTGAAACTGATATGGTTTCTCAAGTTTATCCACTTATGGAAGCTAGAAATATAATTTTAGATACATTCACAGATAAATATGAGATTGAAAAAATAGGTTTATTTAATCTTCAACTTGTAGATAAAGAGAGTAAAAATGTGTATAGACTACTGTGGGATGGTGAGATGGAAGTAACACTTGATACATTTGTGGAACTTGGTGGTGCATTTATAGCAGCGTTGATTCTAATATTTTTATTGATGGTTATTTACTATAAAAGTTATACGATTAGTGGTATTATACTTCTTGGCTCATTTTTATCTATTATAGGTGTGATTGTTGGTCATTGGATAATAGATCTATTTACAGTAGATACATTTTTTCTAACTGCAACTTCACTTATTGGATTTATCGCACTTATAGGTATAAGTTCTCGTAACTCTTTACTTCTTATAGATTTCACTAAATCACTTATGGATGAAAAAGGGATGCATAAAGCTGATGCAATTGCTTACGCAACAGCAACTCGTGCTAAACCTATCTTCTTAACGGCTGCAGCTATTATACTTGCTTCTATGTTATTGGCTGGTGATGCTGTATTTGGTGGATTGGGTGTTGCTCTTATATTTGGAACAATGGCAGCAGTTGTAGCTTCACTAATTGTTGTACCAGTTCTTCTATTTCAAGCAGATTTAGAGAAACATTTTAACTTTCATGAGAAAAAATCGGTATCTATTAACGATCCAAAAATTGTTGTTTAGTTAATGCTACTCCCCCTTTTTTAAATATGAGGGGGAAACACCATTGACTTAAGGATTGGAATCTCGAATTTCAAACGCTAAAGCGTGACTTAGAAAATGTATGTCCGTACACAATATAAAGTGTAGGATAAAACTAAATTTTTTTCTGTATTCGAGGCTGACAAAGGAAACCAAAGCACTTGCCTCGAATAAATTCGAGGTTCCAAAGTGTCTATATGCTTAAGTCAATGATGTTGAGGGGGAGTAAAACCTAGATAATTTTAACTGATTCTCTTTTTTAATTCATTTGTCAAATCAATATATATTTTTGCTTACATCCCTGAAAAAATCATAATCACCTATTCGTATATTCTCTTGAACCCGAATTATGCAATAGGAATTTATACCCCAAGGGCACCT
>JAYEKJ010000196.1:0-6353 GCA_034660975.1 Campylobacterota bacterium | reverse complement strand
TTACAAGCATAGGTAAATTTTACGAGGTGCCCTTGGGGTATAAATTCCTATTGCATAATTCGGGTTGAAATTACAATCATCAAATGTCTAAAATTGTAACATATTTGGTGAGTTGTAATATTTATATCTAAAGATTTAGGTATGTAAAATCTCATAAATAGAATTAAAAGTAAATGAAAAAAATAGTATTGGTAATTGTGATGAGTTTATTGTCATCACAACTAATGGCAAAAGTGATAGTTGATTCTTCACAGAATCTAATGTGGCAAGAAAATGGTGATTCTAAATGGACTAAAGGAACTTGCAAACTTTGAACTTTTGGGTCAGTCGCCACCTTAAATTAGACTAATTAAATTTTAAAATTTTTTTGTGAAACATGGAACATCATTTAAAGATTTAATCTCTTCAAAGTTATCAAGTTCAGCATTTACAGTTTCTGTAAATGTTGCCATCGTTTCATCTAATTTTTCTTGAGCTTCATCAACAAGTTTTTGTTGGGTGTCTTGAATTGCTTTAAATTTATTCATAGTTTCTAAAAAATACTTTTTATTATCTGTTAGTAAAATAATATCCTCTTTTTTAAGCCACTTCCTAAGGGGTTTACCATTTTCTATAAATTCAAGGATTACATTTTCCGTATTTTTTGCTGCGATATATTTAGGAACAGCAAAACCTATAAAATATGTTGGAGGTACTCCATGTTGTCTTTTAATTACATAATACATAAGGTGATTATACAGCAATTAGGATAAACAAAGATAAAGAGAAAAAATTAGAAAGAAATATTTAAAAGTCTTAGTAGATTTTAATCATTTTGAAATATATGCGTACTTAAAATTGATGGGTCTTTTTCACTGATAATACCATCTGGTGTTGCAAGTAAAATCTCAACTTCACAATCTAAATACTCAGAAGTTGATATAGGCTTAAAGTTTTTATCTTCAAAGGCTGATTTTTTTGCATTTTTTATGATTGAATACAGCAGAGATTCTGAACTCTCTAAAGTTTGAGCTGAACCCCTTAGCTCATTATCGATATAAAGATTTATAGTTGTTGGGATTTTTTCATTGAGGAGAGGATGCTCCTCTAAAAGTGAATTTTTATTTATAGTTCTTTGTGCTTGTAAAACTTCAGCGATGGAATCACGAGCAAGTTGTAGTAAAACAGAACGAGACATCTATAAACCCCCTATCACTTTTTACATATTATACCAAAGTTTGATTTAGCTCTTTTTTTAATTTATAGACATTTATAAGTTTAATCACAACCATAACACTAATAACTTGAAATAGTGCAGCTAAGATAAAAGCATAATAGTGCAAAATATCTATGGAGTTTGCACTATAAGCTAGAGTTGACATAGCTATGAGTAGTGTTAGTGGCATTGAGTGGCTCAATCCCATTAGTACAGAATCTATCATCCCTAGTTGTTTTATAAAAACTAAAGATGCTATCACCCTCATCATAATCATCGCTAAAGCTATAACGATAGCCTTTGGAATCAACCCCTCTATACTTAACGCGTCTAAATGAAAAGATGTCCCAATATGGATAAAGAAAATAGGGATTAAGAATCCAAAACCAAAAGAGGCAAGTTTTTCGGGAAGTTCATGTTTATGCTCAAAAAATGTTGGGATAAATATACCTGCTAAGAATGCTCCAAAGGCTAACTCTAGGTTTAGATAAAACATCACCCCAACAAGTAAAAATAGGATTCCAATTGAGAGTCTAATATCCTGCTCTTGATTATCCTTATGTGGCATTAATGCTAGTGAGAGTTTAGGGTACCACCAGAAAAGTATCTCCATAGCTTTAAAGATTAAAAACATAAAAAATATAAAAAACATTAAAGAGAAGATAATTTTTATGAGTCCTAAACCAAAACCTGACTGTAAGGCTGCTGATGTTATGGTTAAAAAACCTATACTTACAACTTCACCAATTCCCCCTGCTGTCATAGAGATCTCTAGCCATGGTGTTTTACCATACTCTTTTGCAAGAGCTGCAACAAGTCCAACAGAGATAAGGGGAAGCAGAACCATGAAAATTTTGCCAAGCTCAAAGTAAAGGGAGAAACTTATAGAGAATCCATAAAGGATAATAAGATAAAAGATAACTCTTTTCATAAGTGATTTCGGAGTTTTAAGAACATTTTTGAGGTTAATCTCTGTTCCTGCAATAAACATAAGATATAAAAATCCTATCTCAGCGACAACTTCAAAAAGATGTTCATCATGTAAAAAACCAACATATCCAAGTAAAGAACCGAGAATTATCTCAATAGGGGTAGTTGGAAGTTTTAAAATTTTTGCAAAAAACGGTGAAAAGATAATTATTAAAGCGATGGTAATAATTAAAGTTGTCTCACCCATCTCTTAAACCTTTGTAGCCACTTCAAGATTTAGAGATTTTAACATATCTAAATCTTTATTCATCTCACGACCAGCAGTTGTGAGATAGTTACCTATAACTATGGAGTTAGCACCATTTGTAAATATCTCACTTTGTCTATCACTAAACATCAACTCTCTTCCACCTGCAACCATAATTCTTTGTGCGTTGGGAATCATCTCTCTTGTTAGTTTTACTAAAGATAGTGCTTCATCAACACTTAAAGGGTTTGCTGACAACTCTAATGCTTTGTTGTGATGGTAAAAGTTTATTGGAACAGAGGATGGATTGAGAGAGTTTAAAGATTCTAACATTGAGATTCTATCCTCTTGAGTTTCCCCAAGTCCAAAGATTCCACCTGTTATGAGAACCATCCCAGCCTTGTTTACATTTTGGCAAGTCTCATATCTCTCACTCCAAGGGTGTGTTGTGCAGATTTGAGGGTAAAAAGCCTCTGATGTCTCTAAGTTATGGTTATAAGCTTTGATTCCAGATTCTTTTAAAACTAAAAGTTGCTCTAACGAAGCTGTTCCATTACAAGCGATAAGTCTAAGCTCAGGAGCTACATCCTTTACAGCTTTTGCCACATCACAAACAAACTCTAAAGTTTTATCGTTTAGCCCTTTATCAGCAGTTACAAGACAAAACCCTAAAGCACCAGAATCTCTAGCACTCACAGCTTCTGCTTGAATCTCCTTTATCGGTTTTTGTTTAAACCTCTCTATATCTGCCTTATATCTCACACTTTGAGAACAAAATTTACAATCCTCATTACAAGTTCCACTATTTATATTACAGATTGAACATAAAAATATTTTTTGGCTCATTTTTTCTCTCTCTCATGCTCATAAATTTCTGTTTGAAACTCTAACTCACCATCAGGCTTAGAATATTGAGTAACTATAAATTTATCATCAAGAACCTCAAGCATCATACACTCAGTCACAGGTTTTTTTCTTCCACAAATCTCACCAGAGTTTATAAATAGAGTTCCATTGTTATACTCGTTGTGAAAATGGTGGGTATGCCCAAAAACCACAACATCTGCATCTGGTACCATATAGTGTGGTAGATGCATCAGTTTAAATTTCAAATCAGCTAGTTTAAAATAAAAAGGCTCTTGAACTAGCTCAAAATTTTCATGATGTTGAAAAAGATGAGCATCGTTATTTCCATAAACTGCAAGGTAATCAAGAGAGCAGTTTTTAAGCATCTGCAAAATCTCAACCTCCACAATATCCCCCGCATGGATAATAAACTCTGCTCCATTTTCTATAAGCATCGCTATCGCTTTTTTAGCTTTTTTTACTTTTTTATGAGTAT
Organism: Campylobacterota bacterium; assembly: GCA_034660975.1. Taxonomy (GTDB): domain Bacteria; phylum Campylobacterota; class Campylobacteria; order Campylobacterales; family Sulfurimonadaceae; genus Sulfurimonas. Next base: position 2,639 of record JAYEKJ010000196.1, on the reverse strand, counting down.
CTGAGATGATTCCTATCTTCATTATGATTCTTTAGATTCCTCTTTAGATTCTTCCTCTCTAGGTGTACGGTTTTTACACTTAACACACTCATAAACCTCTTTGTTTCTATAAGTTCTTGGTGCTAAAACTCCTGTACAACCATCCTCTTCACATTTGATAGTTGTTGGTTCAAACTTAGATATAAATTTACAATCAGGGTATTTTTCACATCCCCAAAATGCACCACGGCGAGATTGTTTCCAGATAAGTTTACCACCACAATCAGGGCAAGGAATCTCAGAAGTTTTACTCTCACTTGCGATACTTTTAGTGTTTTTACAATCTGGATAATCAGAACATGCTAAAAATTTACCATTTCTACCATTTTTAACAATCATCTCTTTTCCACACTTATCACACTTCTCATCTGATGTTTCAACTTTTACCTCTACGGCGTTACCCTCATCATCAACTTGTTCTGTGTATTTACACTTTGGAAAACCACTACAAGCGATAAAGTTACCAAATCTACCACTTCTTAAAAGTAACTCTTCGCCACATTTAGGACACATACGACCAAGAGGTTTAGCAATTTTTAGTGATACAATATTCTCTTTACCTTGAGCGATTTGCTCCATAAAAGGGGTATAAAAATCACTTAAAAGTTTTTGCCAATCAATTTTAGCTTCTGAGACTTCATCAAGCTTATCTTCCATATTTGCAGTAAAAGATATATCTACAATATTTGCAAAATGTTTCTCTAAAATCTTAATAACAGTAAAAGCCATCTCAGTTGGGATGATCTGCTTTTTCTCAATAGTCACATAAGTACGACCACTTAGAGTGGCAATTGTTGGGGCATAAGTAGATGGGCGACCAACCCCCTCAGATTCTAGTTTCTTAATCAAAGATGCTTCTGAGAATCTTGATGGTGGTTCGGTGAAATGTTGCTCAGGTTTTATAGTTTGAATCTCAGCTTTGTCACCCTCTTTTAGAGTTGGAAGAAGTTTATCTTTGTCCTCTGTTCCAGTAAGTGCATAAAAACCATCAAAGATTAGTTTTCTACCACTTGCACGGTAAACATTGTTTTCACCTTTAAAAGTGATACTTTGTTGCTCGAACATCGCATCGTTCATCTGACAAGCCATAAATCTTTCATAAATTAAACGGTAAAGTTTAATCTCATCAGCTTTTAAAAAGCTTTGTGCTACCTCTGGAGTAAAGTGAAGCATAGTTGGACGGATAGCCTCATGTGCTTCTTGAGCACCTTTTGATTTTTTTGTATAAACCTTAGGCTCTGCAGGTAAATACTTCTTACCAAATCTATTTTCTATAATTCCACGAACTGCATCAACAGCTTCACCTGCTAAGTTTAGTGAATCTGTTCTCATATAAGTGATAACACCTGAGGTTCCATCAGGAGTTTTTACGCCCTCATAAAGGCTTTGTGCTACCATCATAGTTTTTTTCGGAGTGAATCCTAGTTTAGATGAAGCAGTTTGTTGCAGAGTAGATGTCATAAATGGTGGTGGAGTTGCACTTTTTCTCTGTTTTGTTTCAAGTTTAGAGATAGTAAATGTATCAGTTTGAACACTATCAAAGATTTTAGTTGCCATCTCTTTGTTTTCAATCGAGAGTTTTGATAATTTCTCCCCATTATGAGAGATAAGATTCGCATCTATATTTGTTTTAAAAACAGTATCGATAGACCAATACTCAACAGGTATAAAAGCTTGAATCTCTCTTTCACGGTCAACTACAAGTTTTAAAGTGGAAGATTGAACACGACCACCCGATAAGCCTTTTTGAATCTTAGAAGCTAAAAGTGGTGAAAGTTTGTATCCAACAACACGGTCAAGCATACGACGAGCTTGTTGTGCATTTACCATATCCATATCTATTTTACGAGCAGATTCTAAAGCATGTTTAATAGCAGATTTTGTAATCTCATGAAATACGATTCTTGGAAGTTCCTCAGGATCTTTTTTGATAGCATGAGCAATATGCCACCCAATAGCTTCCCCCTCACGATCCTCATCGGTCGCGATATATATAGTATCAGCTTTTTTGGCAAGAGCTTTTATCTCTTTTACCGTTGGGGCGTTCTCTTTAGCAACACTATATGTTGGCACGAGATGGTTTGTTTCCTCATCTACTTTGATTCCAAAACGAGATTTTGGTAAATCACGGATGTGACCTTTAGAGGCGATAACCTCATACCCTTTCCCTAAAAAATTTTTAATAGTTCTAGCTTTTGCAGGTGACTCGACGATAATTAAATTCAAATTTTATCCCTATATATAGTATAGTAGTTGTTTTTAGTGGCGAAAGTGTATCCAAAAAAGATTAAACCCGAATTATGCAATAGAGAATTAAATATTGAAAATTAAAGGAGTTACTTAATTTATTAAAGTTATGATTAGGTGTCACAATATTACAAGTATCAGCAAGGAAGCTGAGAACAAATACTAAATAGAGCGAAAGGCTCTTACCCTAAAAGGATTTATTATGGGATTTAGAATTAACACAAACATTGGTGCAATGAATGCACATAGAAATGCACAGCAAACGAATTTAAACTTAGATAAAAGTTTACAAGCTTTAAGTTCTGGTCTTCGTATCAATACGGCAGCGGATGATGCTTCTGGTATGGCAATTG
>JAYEKJ010000195.1:0-6441 GCA_034660975.1 Campylobacterota bacterium | reverse complement strand
TATATAAAAGGTAAAAAATGATTGATGCTGAATTTAGAAGTGAAGAAAGATTTGTAAGATTATCAATAGCTTACTTAGGTGATGAAGAGAAAGAGTTAGTTATTGGTACTGCTGAGAAAATAGTTGCTACACATAGCATAAAACCTGAGACTCATACCTCTAGTATTGCAAAAGGTAGAGAGGTGTTCGTTATTGAATACCACGATGACTACTCTCGTGAAGCAGGTTCAATATTTAATGAAATTATGAAAGCACTAAATATAAAAGAGTGTATATAATTTAATAAACTTGGGAGATTTCTATGAATATGGAAGAATACGCAGAGGGAAATAAACTCTTTAGGTCTTATTTTAAAAAAAATAAAGAATCTTTATTAAAACTTGTAACAAGCGGACAATCTCCAAAGGCTTTGTTTATAGGTTGTTCCGATTCTAGAGTTATCCCAGATTTAATGGTACAATCAAATCCTGGTGATCTTTTTGTAATCAGAAATGTTGGTAATTTTGTGCCACCATATAAACCTGATGAAGATTTTCATGCTACGGCCTCTGGAATTGAGTATGCAGTAAGTGTGTTAAAAGTTCAAGAGATTATTATATGTGGACATACACATTGTGGTGCATGTAACCATCTATATGAAACAATTGAAGACCCCTCGCTTATCCATACAAAAAAATGGCTTGAACTTGGTGAAAGTGCAAAAACTTCTGCAGTTTTAAGTCTTGGAATAAATGCTCCAAAAGAGGAGCTTTTAAGATTAACAGAGAAACTATCCATAATAAAACAGATTGAAAATATATTAACTTATCCAAATGTTAAAAAAAGATTTGAAGATGGTGATTTAGCGATTCATGGATGGTATTATGATATTGAAACTGGTAATATAGATTACTATAATGCAGAGACTTATGAGTTTTCACCATTACATCAATTAACTGAAGAAGAGAATAATAATATATAATATACTCTTCTTTCTCTTTCTAATTTAATATATTTACATATTTAGTATGATGTGTTATAATTTTCAAAATAAAAAAATAAACTTATAGATAAAAGGAAAATGATGGCTGAAGAAGAGAGTACAGAAGAAGAAGGTACACAAGAGAAAAAGAAATCTAGTAATATGCTCATGATTATAATTATTGTTGTTTTAATTCTTATTATTCTTGGTGGTATTGTTGTTGCATTACTTATGATGGGTGGCGATGATGAAGAGGTTGTAGCAACACAACAAAATGCTCCACAAGCTCAATCAAGACAAGCCACACAACCTAGGGTGGATGCAAATTTTTTCAACAATTCAAAAAAACTTAGTGAAATAGGTATTTTATACCCATTAGATTCTTTTACTATAAACCTAAAAAGTGATGCTGGTCGTAGATATTTAAAAACAACTATATCTTTAGAACTAGAGGGTGAAGAGCTAAGTCTTGAACTAGATGCAAACGCTCCCGTACTTAGAGATAGAATTATTAGAATTTTAACATCTAAAACACTAGAGGAAATCTCCTCTAAAAAAGGGAAACAAAAAGTCACCTTACAAATCATAGACACTTTAAATGCTATGCTGTCTGATGGTAAAATTCAAGGTATATATTTCACAGAATTTGTTATTCAGTAGAGTAATTTAATAAAATTTCATCAAACCCCTCTAAACCCCTTTACATAGGGGTTTTTCTATGATACACTATCTTCAAATCTAAGCTAAAAAACATGAAAAGTAGTAGAATATTCTTTATATTAACTATTACAGAGACTTTATATAAATTTTGAATGTGATGACTAGAAAAAGAGATACATTAACTCAAAAGATGTAACTATATAACTTAGTTAAGTTTCGTAAGCTTTTGTATAAGTAGTAATTAATGGCTACTACTATTATCCCGAATTATGCAATAGAGAATTAAAAATTTAATCTATCATTGCAATCAAGGCACATTCATTAAAAATTTGCACCACCAAAAGGAAGCTTAAAAATTTTTACTAAACATCCCTTGATTACAAGCATAGGTAAATTTTGCAAGGTGCCCTTGGGGTATAAATTCCTATTGCATAATTCGGGATTATGATATTATTACTAAAATCAATTAATAGTTTCAAATATTTTTCCTAATTTGTTATGCACTTCGTCAAATGTTTTTTCTACTGATTCTGTATTAGAATCTCCATACTTACTTACTAACAAAATTGTTACCCAAGAGAGTATAAAACCAGGTAAGAGTTCAAATATATCAAAGATTCCACCCTCTAATTGTTTATAGATTATCACAGTTATTGCTCCAACTATCATCCCAGCAATAGCTGCTTGTTTTGTTATATCACGCTTGTATAAACTCAAAATAATAAGTGGTCCAAAAGTAGCACCAAACCCTGCCCACGCATAAGCGACTAGTTGCAATACACTTGAATTTTCATCACTAGATATATACCATGCAATTACAGCTATGGCTATAACAGTAGCACGACCCACCCAAACAAGCTCTTTGTCACTTGCATCTTTATGGATAAGTGCATGGTAAATATCTCTTGTAAGAACTGAGGATGAGACAAGGAGTTGTGAATCTACTGTACTCATTATTGCTGCTAAAATTGCTGCTAGTAAAAAACCTGCTATCCATGGGTTAAAGAGAAGTTGTGAGAGTGTTATAAAAATCTTTTCACTATCTGCTAAATCTACACCAGTTGATGCCACATACGCTAATCCAAAAAAACCTACACTCAAAGAGCCTAGTACCGATAAAATCATCCATGTCATACCGATATTTTTTGCTATATGAATCTCATTTTCATCCCGTATAGACATAAAACGAACCAAAATATGAGGTTGCCCAAAATACCCAAGTCCCCATGCTAAAAGTGAGACTATTGATATAAAGGATGCACCACTCACCATGCTCAAATGGGAGGGGTCAATAGATTCTATAGTAGTTATCGCACTAGATATTCCACCCAACTCAAACACAACAACAATAGGGGTGACAACAAGAGCAAGCATCATCAAAATACCTTGAATAAAATCTGTCCAGCTCACAGCATTATAGCCACCTAAAAAAGTGTATGAAACTATCACAAAGCTTCCAATGAGCAGAGCATCAGAATATGCCATACTAAAAGTGGCTTCAAAAAGTTTAGCACCACCTACTAGTCCTGAGGATGTATAAAGGGTATAAAAAAGTAAAATCACCACGGCAGTAACAACACGAAGCATACTCCCTTTGTCCTCAAATCTATTTGCTAAATAATCTGGAATGGTAATAGAATCGTTGAGATGATGGGTATAAACTCTTAGAGGTTTTGCGACATAATGCCAGTTGAGATACGCTCCAACTACAAGACCAAGAGCTATCCAACTCCCAACAATCCCATCACTATACATCATTCCAGGAAGCCCTAAAAGAAGCCATCCACTCATATCTGAAGCTCCAGCACTAAGAGCTGTTACACTAGGATTCAGCCCCCTGCCACCCAAAACATAATCACTCAAATCACTTGTTTTAAAGTAAAAATAAAACCCAATTGCGAGCATCACTAGCATATACCCAATAAACGATATTAGAATCTCTGTTTGCATATTTATACCTCCTCGATACTTAGACCTTGGATACCTAAGTTACCATATCGATGATACGAATTTGAGATACTTTGCTCTATAAAATAGTGCATCAATTCGAGCCTACCATGTGATACAAAGTTCTCTCTTGCTATGTAGATTGCTTTTGTTGAAACTGCTTTATAAATATCTTGCGTAACATTGTCAGGGTGTAAGAATCTCACCCTTTGCACCTGCTCTATTTTAGCTATAATCTCCCCTGCTTCATCTCTAGTGAAACTATCATCTTTACCTATAAAAGCGCTTTGTATAGATTTAAGCCATAAAAGTTCTGCTTTGTTTGATTCTTTTGGAACCGAAATGTGAAGTTTTGCACCAATCATCTTAATAGCCATTATAGAGGTAAGAATCTCTTCAAGTAAATCACCATCTTCGATTCTCAAAAGCACGCTTTTAACAGGTAAGTAGCGTATAATATTACTCTCACCTCTTATATGTGTATAATCATGTTCTTTTAAAAACTCAGCCTCATACCAATGGGAAAAATTACAAATATATCGCAGTGCAGATTCACACTCATCATTAAAAAGAGTATCTCTTGTTAAAAAACTTCTCATCTGATTAATATACTTAGTTGAGCATGATTCATACAAGTTTGTCTCTTTGTAGTTTATATTCATAAACTGGCTAACATAGTTAAATCCACCCGCTTTTTTTCCACTCCCTATAGCTGATTTTCCCATACCACCAAACGGTTGACGAGTCACTATCGCTCCAGTTGTTCCACGGTTTATATAAAGATTTCCAGCAAGAACTCTCTCTTGCCAATAATTTTGTTCTCTTTTATCAAGTGTCTCAATCCCTGATGTTAAACCATAGCCTGTGGAGTTTACAATATCGATTGCATCATCAAGATTCTCAGCACACATCACACTCAGCACTGGACCAAAAAGCTCATTCATATGACAAAAATCACTCTTTTTAGTTCCCCATCTGACTGATGGCTTGAGCATATAAGGGTTGTCCTTATCTGCAAAAGATGGTTTTACCAACCACTCTTCACCCTCATCCAGATAGCCAAGAGATTTCTCTAACGCACCTGATGGGAGGTTTACAAGTGTTCCTATACGATTAGAAAAATCCCACACAGAGCCCGTTTGAAGTGATTCAACTGCCTCTTTAAGAGTTCGTTTAAAACCCTCATCCTCAAAAAGTTCTCTCTCTAAGACAAGTAAAGAGGTAGCGGAGCATTTTTGTCCAGAGTTATGAAATGCTGAGATAACAACATTTTTAATAGCCTGATCTCTATCTGCTAGTGCAGTTACAATAGTTGCATCTTTACCACCCGTCTCAGCACTCAAATAGATATCGGGGCGAGATTTTATAATATCATAAGCGGTTTTTTCACCCCCTGTAAAGATAGTAAAATCTATATCTTCACTTGGAATCATTCTCTCACCTACATCTGAACCCTTAGCAGGTAAAAACTGTAAAGTGTTTTTACTCACACCAGCATCCCAAAAACACTGACACAATCTATAGCCACAAAGGATAGAATCTTTTGCAGGTTTAAGAATCACAGTATTTCCAGCAGCTAAAGAGGCTGCAATACCACCTACAGGGATAGCGATAGGAAAATTCCACGGGCTTATAACTAAACCAACCCCCTTAGGAGTTGTTTGCACACCGGTGAGTGAGGATATTTTTACTACACTGTAAGGGTAGAAGTTTAAAAAATCTATCGCTTCACTTATCTCTACATCTGTCTCGCTAAATACTTTTCCAACCTCTGCTGCAGCTATCCCTATCAAATCGCCTCTTGCTACTCTAAACTCATTAGCTACATCCATGAAAATCTTTTGTCTTTGCTCTACAGACAACTCTCTCCAACCATCAACATCCTCTTTTGCAGTTTGCAAAGCTATTTGCATATCTTCATGAGATGCTTCAACATAACGACCAGCAGATTTTTTCTCATGGTACTGACTTTTATCTATCACTTCTATATATTCATCTCGTACAACATTGTTTCCACCCACTACAGGGTAGGCCTCAAACCCACCATTTTCACCTATATTTTGCCACTTCTCTCGAATCTTCTCTACCCACTCTCTGTTGGCTTTGAGTACAAAATCGGTGTCGCTCTCATTTTTAAAATGGTAACTCTCTGTATCAATATTTTGTTTTACTTCTGTGCTTCTATCTTGTGTTCTGTTTGGTGTTTGTTTGACACTTGGCATAATTGCTACAGAATCATCATAACTTTTTATAAGTCTCTCCCATGCAGGAGTATCCACCTCAAGATTAAAACTATGTCTTAAAAAGTTTTGCTCTGCTGTGTTTTCATCAAAGCGTCTTACAAGGTAAGCAATAGCATTTGTAAAGGTCTCTTTAGTAGCAGTTGGGGCATAAAGTATTACATTGATTCCCTGCTCTTTGAGTATCTCATACGCAGCTTCACTCATCCCCTCTAGCATCTCAGCACTTACATATCTCTCAACCCCTCTTTGCTTTGCCAAAAGCATAGCAAGTGCATGATCAAAAAGGTTATGTGATGCAACCCCTGTTTGTACATAAGGTGCAACTTCTGGGTCTAATAAGAAGTTCATCGCTATTTTAAAATTAGCATCAGATTCTGATTTAGATGAGTAAGTAACATTAGACCACCCTCTCAAAGATGCCTCGGTGAGTTCCATCTCTTGGTTAGCTCCCTTTACTATTCGAATCTTAATAGGAGCGCCACCACTCATCACTCTTTTTTTCGCCCACTGGTATAAATCTTTTATATAGATGATTGCATCTGGCAAATAGGTTTGAATAACTATTCCAGCTTCTAAATCTTTAAACTCCTCTTTTTGTAAAACATATTTAAAAGAATCTATTGTAATCGC
>JAYEKJ010000194.1:0-25714 GCA_034660975.1 Campylobacterota bacterium | reverse complement strand
ATACTCTTGTCACTGCAGGAAATGTAGACGATATATATTATGGCAAATGGGTATATGCAGAAAATAGTGATGAATTAAATATAGATACAACTACAACATTAAACCCGAATTATGCAATAGGAATTTACAAAATTTACCTATGCTTGTAATCAAGGGATGTTTAGTAAAAATTTTTAAGCTTCCTTTTGGTGGTGTAAATTTTTAATGAATGTGCCTTGATTGCAATGATAGATTAAATTTTTAATTCTCTATTGCATAATTCGGGTTAAACTACATAGCATCTAATAATAATCTTTTAATAGTAACTGATAGTGATGGAACTAAAAAGTCATATTTAAGAGCGAGTCCATCTAAGATAAATATTACAGGTAAACTTGAAAAACTAACGAGTGCAAGAGCTTCTAACTATTCATCTATTGGAAATGTTGATGTTATTTTAGAAAACATTACAGATGGGAAAATAAAAGTTACTGTTACTACTGATGAAAATGGATATTTTAGTGATAGTTCACTTCCTGCTGATAAATATGCCATTAGAGCAGAAGATGAGAATATAAAAATAGATACAACAATTACCCTAAGTAATAAAGATGAAGAGTTAGGTACATTTATACTTTTGGATAAAAATCAACATAATTTTAAAGCAGAGCTAATTTTAAATGATGATTTTATATTAGCAAATAAAGAGTTGAACAATATAACATTAAGAGTAAATAATATTTCACAAATAGAGGCTTACGGTATTTGGTTTGATGTAAAAATAATAGATGAAAATGCTCAAGAGTATGAAAAAGCAGATATTCAATATTCAGATAGTACAACTACTGATGATAGCATTGGTACTATTATGTCAAGATCATATAAGGATATAGATATATCTTTTGCTTTTAATAAAATATATAAAAATAATAAAGATGTGATTATACAAATCACAATACATGACGCAGATAATAACACTTGGAAAGAGGAACTAAAATTTGTATTATACAAAGGAACCTTTGATATAAATGTTGACACAAGTACATCAAATCTAAAAGGATATATTAGATTACCATACAATGATCAAATATTAGCTGTTGATATGGCAAAAGGGAGCATTACCCTTCCTTTGTTAAATGAAGATATGCATTATCCTTTAGTGTTAGCAAACTCAGGTGCATTAGGTGGAGAAACAAAATATTCTATTGGATTAAATATAGCTACTCAAGATTTTAGTGATTTTAAAAATACTGGTGCTTATGAAGATGATGATATGGAGGAGGAAGCAAACATCCTATCTATTGGAGATGAATCAATTGTATCATATATACATTATGGGGACTTAGATTATTGGAAAATAACTACACCAGAAACTGCAGAACTTTTTAATTTTAACAAACCAATAGCAAATGCCGGTGTGGATCAAACTATAACACATGGGACAACTGTAACATTAGATGGATCATTAAGTGAGAGTGATGATAACACAATAAGTTATGAATGGAAAGAGGGAGCTATACTCTTATCAACTCATCCATCTTTTACTAAATCAGACTTTTCTGTGGGGGTTCATACTATTACATTGATAATTACAGACAATAATGGAGTCACTGACAGTGATACCGTTATAATAACTGTCGATGCAGATGAATCAGAAACTATCACTAAAAACTCAATTACATACGCCACAGTGATATCACCATATACAGGAAAAATATGGCTAGACAGAAACTTAGGTGCAAGTAAAGTATGTAGTTCCATTCATGATACTGAGTGTTATGGAGATTATTATCAATGGGGAAGAGATGCAGATGGACATGAGGACTCAAAAAGTGATATCACTTCTAATCAAGCTTCAAGCATAACAAATGTAGGCTCAAGTTTTATACTTTCCTCTTCTACTTATAATTATGACTGGGCACAAAATATAGATAGTGATGGAAATTTAAGAGCTTTGAACTGGAATAAAACAGATGGTTCATCAGTTTGTCCAACGGGGTATAGAGTACCAAATATAGAAGAATTAGAAGCAGAAACAACCGATATTGGCGTAAATAATATAAATGATGCTTTCAATAATTTTTTAAAACTACCATCTAATGGTTTTCGTACTGAACGAGGATCTATGTATAATATAGGTTCACATACTTATATTTGGTCAACAACTATAAGTGCTAATAATTCACGCCATTTACAATTTTGGAATGATGGTGGAGGGGCAAGTAGTCACGCTCGTGTTTTTGGATGGGGTGTTCGTTGTATAAAAGATTAGATAATAAACACTCTTTTATTAATTTTGTATCTGCTTTTTATTTGTTAATTGTTGTAGATAGTTTGAAATATTGATAAGAGAAAAAGTTACTAAAAATATCATAAGACCTGGAAAAAAGCTAACCCACCAAGCTATCTCCACTACATCTTTTCCTCCACTTAGGATTGTTCCCCAACTCATTTGAGGGGCTACAATTCCAAGTCCTAAAAAGCTTAGTCCAGATTCTGCTAAGATAGCTCCCCCTACTCCAAAAGTAAAACTAACAAAATATATAGGTGCTAAAATTGGGGCATAATATTTTAAAAGTATTTTTATCTTACTAACATTTGCAAGATTCAATATTTTGATATATGGCTCGTTTGTTATACTAAAACTCTCTGAACGGATAAGTCTTGCTGTTGTCATCCATCCTGTTATAGAGATAATCACTATTAGTACCCACGCAGAAGCATTCACATAACTCACGAGTGCTAAAAGAAGAAAAAAAGTTGGAAATGTTAAAAATAGATCAACTGTAACTATAAAAGACTTATCTACAACACCACGATAGTATCCAGCCATAGAACCAAGAATTAGTCCTACAAGAGAAGCGATAAAAGCACTTCCAACACCAATAGTTAATGAAATTTTTCCACCCTCTATTACTCTTGCTAAAATATCTCGCCCTAATCTATCGGTACCTAGAGGATGATCAAAAGATGGGGAAGTTAATATAGATAAACTATTTAAATTATAAGCATCTATATCATAAAAAAAAGAGCCGAAAAAGCTTAGAAAGAAAATAGAGAGTAAAATTATTATACTAAAAATTGGCATTATATTATATTGAGTGTTTAACTTTTTAAACCTAAAAGAGTTTGCATCATCTGATCAATTGTTGTAATAATTTTTGCTGCTGCTCCATACGATGTTTGAAATTTTATAAGATTTGTCATCTCCTCATCAATACTAACTTTTGATGTAGAGAAATACTCCATCTCAACTGCAGTAAATTGTGTAGAAACAGTTTCACTCCTTAAAATCGCAGCATTTGTAGCTGTTCCAACCTCAGTTGCAAGGATATCAAACATACCATAAGAGGTAGTATGATATTTATCATCCCCTACATTAAATTCAAACTCTTCAAACTGATGTTGCATCATATCTAAAGCTAATGTATTGTCTCCAGAGACAGGTGATTTACCAGCTGAAATAGTAGTTGTATTAGATTCTAATGAGCTATTTAGCCCAATATTTCTTGCACTATCTCCATCAAAATATCTATTCATCCCTAAAGCACCTGCAAAGTTAGTTCCAGATTCAAAAGAAGAATCACTTAGACTATCTTCGATTGCAAATTTGTATCCTTGAGACTGAGCTAATGGATCCATAGAAAACTCAAGAGCATTATCTCCACTTGCATAAGTTGCCCAATTAAATTTTACAAAATCGTCAATATCATTATTTGCATTTCCATCATTATTATCATCTGTTTGAGCTTCCATCTGAGCCTCAACAGAGTTTGAATTACTTTTTCCAGTTAATGATGTCGATTCATCTATTTTGATGTTTCTTCTTGCTGCAATATTTCCATCAATATCGTAAACAACAATATCAAATGAGCCCTCTTTTACATTTAATGGTGAACTAACCATAGAATCACTACCATTTAATTTTAAACTATTTGATTCCATTTTTATTGTACTATTTGAAGCGTATAAATTATTTGTTGATTCTATGAGACCTTTTGCAAAAGCATCTAGTTGAGAGATAGTTTTTTGTAAAGTACCATCTACTGGCATTCCGTCTGTAGTATTAACATTACCACCTCTTAAATTAATTGCAGCTCCAATTTTACCACCTCTTAACGATTCCTCAAGAGGTATCATAACACCATCTTGTCTTTCATAAGATATTTCATAAAATCCAAATGGGTTTTTCTCATTACTTGTATGGATAGGGTGATATGTACTTCCATCAACAATATTAAGTCCATTTACACTTAAAGTATAACTCTCACTAACTGTATTTGATGAACTATCAACTCTAATATTTGAAGTAACTTGACCTACTGTAACTTCAGAGCCAATCAACCTTGCTAAACTTCTCTCAATTACATTTCTCTTATCTCTTAAATCGTTTGCACTAAACCCACCACCAGCTTCTGCAACATCAATTGATTTATTTAACTCTGACAACTCTTTGGCTAAGGAGTTTACTTCATTTATATCAACTGATATCTCTTCATTAACTTGAGATTGTAAGGCTAATACATGGGATTGTGTTTCAGTTATATGTTCTGTTAAGGTTTCTGTTTGTTTTGCGAGTGCTACTTTTATAGCATCATTATCTGGGTTATCTGCTAGAGTTTGCCACATATTGTAATACTCTGCTAAATCGGCTTTTATACCAACACCATCAATCTCTGGAAAGTAAGTTGATAGTTGTTCTAAAGTTTTTTCTTGATAATCGCTATACTCTTTATCAGCAGATATAGATGTGTATCTATCAAAAACAAAGTTATCAAAAACTCTTTTCACATCGGCAATCTCTACACCACTACCAATATATCCAGCACCAGTATCAAGTGGATAGGCAGTTTCTAAGATAGTTCGCTGTCTAGTGTATCCCTCTGTTTCAGCATTTGCAATATTATGACTGGTTGTGTTAATTGCAACCTGCGATGCATTTAAGCCAGTATATCCGACATGTAGAGTATTAAATATTGATGCCATTTTAGACTCTTATTTCCAGTATTGAAGGGTTTTTAGAAGCAACTTTTTGATAACCTTGCATCTCTGTTGGAACTAATCTTTCTAAGAAAGTATTATATAAGTTGCTAACAGTCAAAACTAATTTTGCATATTTTTTATTTACCACTCTGAGATTGTTTAGTTCATCTTTTAGTTCACCAAGAGCGTTATGTTGTTCATCATTTAAAAGATCAGGCAAATCTAAATCAGGATTCGCACTCATTAAAACTGAGATTTCGTTATCTATCATCGCTTTTTTAGATTCAAAACTTTTTAGTTTACTCTCTTTAAGAGACAATCTATCAAACTGTGGATCACTTTTAGCTTCTTTTATATCTGCAATGTCAGTCTCAGTGATTTTAATTAAATCTCTTAAATCTTGTAAAGCACTTTGTAAATGATTAGATAACATACCGACACCCTTCTTATAATACTTACCTACAACAACCCATCTGCAATTTTTTCAGATAAAGCCTGTATATTTATTTTATATTCACCAGACTCAAGAGACTCTTTAATTCCCTCTATCTTGCTCATATCACCTTGTTTTGAAACATTTACTTTCGAAGAGATATCTCTTACTTCGCCAATATTGCTAGAATAAGTATTTCGAATTACTGAACTATTTAGTTGCGAAATCATAATCTATCCTTCTTTTAATTTCTTGATTTTATCATATGCAACTATATCGGCATAATAAGAAATTAATTAATCTTTTTGACTTAAATAGTCATAAAGCATTTGAGAAAACCCAAAACTACCGGCACCTGTTTTTGCTAGTTCATCTCTGTACATAGATTTATAAATTTTATCACCTGGATCATCTTGAGATGTAAAAAGATTTTTCTCATCTTTCATAGCAGTATCAAGTAACATTTTTAAAATAACTGATTCAAAAGCATCTGTTTGTTCCCTAAGTACAGTATCTTCAGCTTTTTTATCAATCTTAGGGACAACATGCTGTTGAGATATAGATTGCATATTTAAAGAATTCATTCCGTAAAAACTCATTAGATTACCTCCAAATCAGCAGTAATTGAACCAACACTTTTCATAGCTTCTAATATAGAGATAATATCTTTTGGTGTAGCTCCAAGTTTTTGTAATGAACGAACTAAATTAGCAACAGTTGTTGTCCCTTTTTTAGTATAAAGTTCATTCTCATTTAGACCTATTACCAAACTATTATCAACTACAATAGAACCGGCTGGCTGACTTGCTACTGCCTCCTCTTTTATTTTAATAGTTATATCACCATGTGTTAAAATCACAGGTCTTATCTCTATACCTACACCAGCAATTATTGTTCCTGTTCTCTCATTGATAATAATTTTTGATTTTAAATTGTAATCCATATCTATCTCTTGAACCTCTGCTAAAAACTCAATCATTGATCTGTTTTTTGGTCTCTCAAGCTTTATCGTTTTTGGATCCATCGCTACTGCAACTTGTGTGCTATAATAGTTATTTACTGCTTTTTGAATCGCAACACTATTTTTAAAATTTGGTTCTTTTAGGGATAGTGTTACATACTCCTGATGATATAAATCAATATTAATCTCTCTCTCAACTAGACCACCATTCATGATAACTCCGGAAGTTGGATGAGATTCACTACCAACTCCCCTCTCATTTCTACCACCAATACTCACTGAGCCTTGACCTAAAGCGTAGATTTTACCATCAACCCCTTTTAAGGGTGTCATTAGAAGCGTTCCACCTTCTAGTGACTTTGCATCACCAATTGATGAAACAATCAAATCAAATTTGTCACCTTGTCTTGAAAATGGTTTTAATTTTGCTGTCACAATAACTGCTGCAACATTTTTTGATTTTATATCTACTGGATTCATATCTATATTCATAGATCTAAGCATATTTGAAATTGATTGAAGAGTAAATTTTGAAGTTGTACCATCACCTGTTTTTCTAAGACCAACAACAAGTGAATAGCCGATAAGATGATTATCACGCACACCGATAATATTTGTAACATCATTAACTTTTGTAGCGTAAATTGTGGAGCATATAAGCAAAAATAAAATTATTTGTTTCATTACTAATCCTTTAGTTAAAAAGAATTAGCAATTTACATTCCATTATCTCGAATTATTCTAAATAAGTTAACGATGTGTTTCCAAATTTCTTAGATTTTATTTTTTCAAACTGATTTATGTTCTGAGGAATCTCTAAACCTGTCATATGTTCAATAATTATTAATTTAACATTTTCTTTAGGAAGAGTTGCAATAAGCTTAATCATTTTGTCATAAATATCTTCCATCCCCTCCCTTATACTAAATGGTGGGTCTATATAGATATAAGCACTCTCATTTTTAGCTTTTAGTTGTTTAATCACATTTGTGATATTACTAAAACTATCCCCTGCAAACACTTCACATGAACTAGGGTCTGTAATAGATATATTTTCTTTTAAAACTTTTAGAGCATCTCTATCTTTTTCCATAAAAAGAATTTTTTTTGCTCCACGACTTAATGCTTCAAGTCCAATAGAACCACTTCCTGAAAACACCTCTACAAAAGTAGAATCTATGATTTCAAATTGAATAGTATTGAAAAAAGATTCTAACACTATACTTTTTGAACTTCTTGTTGTAGTTTTTGAAGGTAGCTTTAAAGTTTTACCTTTAAATTTACCAGATACTATTTTTTTTATTATTTTTTGACTTTTTAAATTATTTTTCATAAAATGCTCTTACTGCTTTTAAAATATTTTGTTGATATTCTTTTGTTAAAGATTCAATACGCTTTTCTAATATAGAAAATTCTAAAGGTGTATCTCTTATCTCTTTAAAATTCATAGAATCGTATCTATTTTCCAATGCTGAAATAAGTTGAGAACAAGAAAATGGCTTGAACAAATCAGATTCTTTATCACTAGATATATAGAAACATTTTTCATCATCAAGAGATTTCACATCTCTTATAACTATATCACACTGTTTAATAGTACTTATATGTTTTTCTAAAAATATCTCTAATGATTTTTGTAAAAGTGGTGATTGACACTCAACTGCTATTTTCAAAAAGTATCCTTAATTATTATGGTCTCTTACTTATAAGTATATCACATCCTTAATAAAGAACACTCCCACACATCCCAAGCTTTGCATAATCTTCTAAATAATCTTTCATTAATGCATCATACTTTTTAGCATCATATTTTTTGTCTGTAATTAAATCAAAAACTTTTATATGTCTTTTATCTTTAAAGCTTGTCAATATTGATAAACCAGCATAAGTTATAAGTTTTTCATTATCCATAATTCCTATCATCTTATAGTTAATCTCTCTCATATCATATATTAAATCTTCAAACTCTTTATATGTAAGCTGAGTATATAACTGAGAGAGAACATCATATACCGTATATAGCTCTTTTAAATCTAATTCTCTTATCTGCATACTATATTGTAACCAATTTTTTATGATAAATTAGATATAATCGCGAAAAATAAAAGGTGTTTTTTAACCACCTTAACAAAAGAGAAGTCAATGGTAAATGTACAAAACCTAATTATGAGATACGGAAATAGAGTTCTATTTCAAGATATAAACCTTAAACTTGACCGTCATAAAAGATATGGTCTTATTGGTGCTAATGGTGCTGGTAAAACTACTTTTTTAAAGATTCTAAGTGGTGAAATTACTGAGTATGAGGGTGAAGTTGTCATCCCTAGAGCTAACAAAGTTGGTGTTCTTGGTCAAAATCAATTTGCTTTTGAAGATTTTACAATTATGGATGCTGTTCTTTATGGTAACAAAAGACTTTATGATGCTATCAAAGAGAAAGAGGAGCTATATGTAACTGGTGATTTTGAAGATGATGCTGTAAACAATCGTCTTGCTGATTTAGAGGTTATCTGTGTTGAAGAGGATCCAACTTACGAGTATGATGTGAACATAGGTAAGATTCTTGCTAATGTTGGGATCCCTGTTGAGCAACATAATGAGCTTATGAGTACACTAGATTCTGCTGATAAATTCAAGGTTCTTTTAGCACAAGTTTTATACCCAAAACCTGATGTTTTATTCCTTGATGAGCCTACGAATAATCAAGATATTGAGACTATCTCTTGGTTAGAAAATGAGCTTCAAAGACATGAGGGTACTTTAGTTGTTATCTCTCACGATAGACACTTCCTTAATGCTGTTGTTACAAATATTCTTGATGTTGACTATCAAAAAATTCGTGAATTTACTGGTACTTATGATGATTGGTATATCGCTGCAAATGTTTTAGCAAAACAATTAGAACTTGATAATGCTAAAAAACTAAAAGAGAAAGATGAGCTAGAAGCTTTTGTTAGAAGATTCTCAGCAAATGCTTCTAAGGCAAAACAAGCAACTTCAAGACAAAGAAAACTGGACAAAATGGAACTTGAAGATATTAAACCATCTTCAAGAAGAGACCCATCTATTGTATTTAAAGCAAAAAGACAAATGGGTGATGAAGCACTAGAAGTTAATAATGTTTCTCACTCTTATGGTGACAATGAAGTTCTAAAAGATATAACTTTAAAATTTGAACCAGGTGAAAAAGTTGCTCTTATTGGTGGAAATGGTGTTGGTAAATCTACACTACTCAAAATCATAATGGAAGAGATGCGTCCTAGTGCTGGTGAAGTAAAATGGGGTGCTACTATTGAGAACTCTTATTTCCCACAAGATACAGCAGATGTTATTGAGGGTGATAGTACTCTTTATGACTGGTTAAGAGCGTTTGACCCTAAAAGAGATATAGCTGAGATTCGTAACTGTCTTGGTCGTATGCTGTTTAATGGTGAGCAACAAGAAAAAGGTGTAGTAAGCATCTCTGGTGGTGAAAAACATAGAATGATGCTTTCAAAGATGATGCTTGAGGGTGGAAACTTTTTAGTTCTTGATGAGCCATCAAATCACCTCGACCTTGAGGCTATTGTTGCACTTGGTGAGGGTCTTTTAGATTTTAAAGGGAATGTTATCTGTGTTTCTCACGATAGGGAGTTACTTGATGCATTTGCTTCTAGAATCATTGAGATACAAGCCGATGGGACTTTAGTTGATTTTAAAGGTTCTTATGAAGAGTTCGCGGAGTTAAGAGTAAAAGGGGAAATCTAAAGTAGCAAGGTACTTGGGCTTTCTGCCTAAGAGATCCAAGAGATAACATAAATTAAAGGAAATGTCATGGCAAAATATAAAAAATTTATTGGTTTAGGAATAGCAGGAAACTTTGCACTTCATCTAGCACAAGCTGGTGAACTAGAGGAGTTTAAAGATATTATTACAGCAGAGGAAGCAGCACCAAAAGGGATGTTTCCATTTTACCTACCTAAACCTACTACACCGGTAGAGCAACAAGCTTTACACGCTAAAGAGATTCTTAGTACTTATCCTTTATCATCAGATAATATTAAACTTCCAAAAGAGGAAGTGAATGTTCAAGCTGAACCAGAAGTTGGTTTAGTTTGTGATTTGGAATATACTGCTGGTAAATTATCAAAAATCACTCCAACATATTTTGGAGCATATAATGATTGTTCTATTAGAGTTGCAGGTGCTAATAAGATAAGTGATAAGAAAAACTGGGGAGAGAATTCTAAAGGTTTTTCTAATACACTTATAGCTATTGATAAATTTAAAGCTGGTGGAGTTATGGACAACTACTCTATCGCTTCATTTTTAAGAAGAGATGGTGAAGTTCATGCTTATGGTGAAGATGTTGAACTAAATGGTTATAGCTATTTTTATGAAAAACTACTTGACTGGATGTTAAACCAACTTACAACTCAAGAAGATTTTGGACCATTAGAACCAATCGAGGAGTATATTGATGCGTGTGGTCATCCACATCAAGCAATTATTAGTATTGGTGCTACTAGATATACTGAGTATGGTGAAAAAACTTTCCTAAAAACTAATGATGAAGTAATTGTAATTGTATATAATAGAGAAAAAATCTCTCATGATGAAGTTATAGAATCTGTAAAAACAAAATCTTATGATACAGCTGTTATGAGTGTTTTAGCACAAAAAGTTCACTAAATGGGTAGAGGCACAAAACTAGATATTTTCATTGGTGCAGAGATTGATGATTCTTGGGCAGAGGTTCAAAGCCAAAGAAAAACAAAAGTATCAAATCAGATTCTAGAGCCTCAAAAACACCTCTTACTTTTCAAAAAAGAGAAAAGAAGAGGTAAAACCGTTACACTTGTTGGCGAATTCCAACTCCCTAAAACTGATGCAACTACCACACTCAAACTTTTAAAAAAGAAACTCGGTTGTGGTGGAGCTTATAAAGATGGATGGATGGAGTTTCAAGGGGAGTTAAAAGATAAACTACGAACTATTTTAGTTGATTTAGGGTTTCGATTCCGTCAAGGACACTAAATATTTACTAAAGATATGACCTCAAAACTTCTATAAACTGCATAATAGTTCTTAATCTATATATATTAAAAGTATATCCTATACCATTTCCTCTATTTTATGATAGAATTTAGTAAAGAATCAAACAGTAGGTGGATTTTAATGCAAATTAGTATGGAAGATAAACTAACTTATATCAAGAAATTAAATTTTTTCAACTCTTTAAATGATAAGCATCTACACGCTATCTCCACTATCTCCACCATTTCAAAACATTCAAAACATTCTATACTCTATTATGAAAATGATATACATAATAAAATTTTCTTTCTTGTTACCGGTCTTTTGAAAATTTATAAAATTGATAAATATGAAAATGAAATTTTTTTATATCATATATATAATAATTCTCTTATATCAGAACTTACTACACTCGATAATAACACTATACATTGTTTTTCAAATGCCGAATTTATTGAAGATAGTATTATTTTAGAGGTTGACTTTATAGAACTTAAAAATCATTTTTTATCTAAAAATATTTTAAATAACGAGTTTATAAATGAGATTTTATTAAAAACAGCACAGCTACACTGTGTTGTTAATAGAGAGTTAGTTTTTGATGCTATATCTAAAGTTGCCTATATGTTGAGTGATGATTTGAATATGTTTAACCGACTTAAAAGACAAGAGGTTTCATTTATGTTACACATTCAACCAGAAACACTCTCTCGTGTTCTCAAAAAACTAAAACGGAGTGAAATTATTGAGATAGAGAACTCTAAAATAAAAATTTTACAAATAAAAAAACTTCATAATATTTATAAAGGGGAAAAACTATGAATAAAGCAAATAAGATTAGTACAAAAATTAAACTCATTGGAGCTTTACTTATCGTAATGATGCTTAGTGTTATAACTACCACAATTTATTTAAGTAAACAAAACTCTAAAGACGCACTTGTTGTAAATATAGTTGGAAAACAAAGAATGTTAACACAACAAATCTCTAAAAACATATTTTATATCCATTACAGTTCAAATAAAGATTTTTATGAACTTAACAAAGCAACAGATGAGTTTCTAAATGGGTTAAATATTTTAAAATATGGGGATTCTTCAAAGGAGATCTCTCCTGTAACAACACAAATAATAGTAACTCAGCTAAATATTGTAAATAAACTTTGGAATAATTTTTACAATGATATTCAAAATTTTAAAATATATAATGGTTCTAACAATCCTTTAGAGTATGAAAAATCCCAAGAGATTGTTACAAATATTTATAAAAACAATATTATTTTACTCAATAGTGTGGATAAACTTGTATCACAATATACAGAGTATAGTGAAAGTAAAACTGAATATCTTAAAACTTTTCAGTATGGGGCAGCTATTATTTTTATACTTTTATTTATCTATTCTTTACAACAATTACGAATAATAGAATCCCATGTTGATGAGTTTATGGATTATTCAAAACAACTTCTTAATGGAGAAAATAATAATAAAATCATGCCTCTTAAAGTTGAGGAAGAAACTGAGAGTGAAATTATAGAAGTGAGTGATACTATAAATTGCTTTATTTCAAAAATTAATTCGGCTATGGACTATTCTAATGAAGCTCTACTTCAATCTGAACAAGCCTCACAAAAGTTAGAGGAATTAACTGATGAGTTTGATACTATTATAGATGAAATTCAAGATAAGACACTAGTTCAAGAGCATCTAAACAATAGTGAAGATATTGTGATTGAATCATCAGAAGAGTTATTAAACTCAACAAAAAAACTTCAAAACCTTAAATTAGAACTTCAGAAACTTACAGAGTCTTGTAAAACACAATAAAAAGTTTGTTTTTATTGTGCTACAAATGTCCACAGTTTTATAAAATAAATATAATCTTAAATTAAAAGTTTAAATATTTGACATAAGTCAAGGACTAATAATTAATATAAGAGTAGTATTTAGATTGTTAATAGGCACTTTAACAAATATAATTAACTTAGATTATATTCGTTATATTTCATATATTAAAATAGGAGAAAATATGTCACTTTCAAGAAGAGAATTTCTTAAGAGTTCAGCAGCAGCATCTGCAGCAGCAGCTATTGGTATGAGTGTACCAGTAGAGTTAGAAGCAGCAGCAGCTAAAGCTGAAGGGAGCTGGAGATGGGACAAGGCAGCTTGTCGTTTCTGTGGTACTGGTTGTGGTATTATGATGGCTACGAAAAATGGTAAAATCGTTGCTGTTAAAGGAGATCCTGCGGCTCCGGTAAATCGTGGTCTTAACTGTATTAAAGGTTACTTTAATGCTAAAATCATGTATGGTGCAGATAGATTAACTCAACCATTACTTCGTATGGATTCAAATGGTAAATTTGATAAAAAAGGTAAATTTGCTCCAGTTAGCTGGGAAAGAGCTTTTGATGAGATGGAACTTAACATCAAAAAAGCACTTAAAGCAAGTGGTCCTGAGGGTGTAGCAGTATTTGCATCTGGTCAATATACAGTTATGGAAGGTTATGCAGCTCAAAAACTAATGAAAGGTGGATTCCGTTCAAACGCAATCGATCCTAATGCTCGTCACTGTATGGCATCTGCAGTTGTTGGTTTTTACCAAACTTTTGGTATTGATGAACCTTCTGGTTGTTATGATGATATTGAACTTACTGACACTATCGTATCTTGGGGTGCGAACATGGCAGAGATGCACCCGATCCTTTGGTCTCGTGTAACTGATAGAAAACTTTCAGATCCAGAGCGTGTTAAAGTTATCAATATGTCAACTTATAGACATAGAACATCAGATTTAGCTGATGAAGAGATCATCTTCACTCCTAACTCAGATTTAGCAATGTGGAATTACATCGCTCGTGAAATTGTTTATAATAACCCTGAATCTATTGATTGGGATTTTGTTAAAAAACATATCGTTTTTGCAGCATCTCCGGTAAATATGGGTTATGGTATGAGAAGAGCTGGTGAAAAATCAGTAACTCCTGTTAGACCTGATGGTTCTGCTGGTAAATACTCTGCTTTAGAGATGGAAACTATAAACCAAGAGATGGAACATATCGTTTCTGAAAATGAAGCACCTGCACTTGCTCCTTACGGATACAAAGCTGGTGATAAAATGCTTAATAAACCTGCTGGTCTAAAACACTGGGAGATCTCTTTTGAAGAGTATAAAAAATTCCTAGAACCATACACTTTAGAATATGTTACATCTGTTTCTAAAGGTGATCCAGACGAATCTGATGAAGAGTTTGGAAGAAAAATGAAGCTTGTTGCTGATTTATACATTGAGAAGGGAAGAAAAGTAGTTTCATTCTGGACAATGGGGATGAATCAACATACTCGTGGTACATGGGTAAATACACTTTCATACAATGTTCACTTTATGCTTAATAAACAAGCTGTTCCAGGTTCAGGTGCGTTTTCACTTACTGGTCAACCTTCTGCTTGTGGTACTGCTCGTGAAGTTGGTACATTCTGTCACCGTTTACCAGCTGATATGATGGTTAAAAATCCTAAGCATAGAAAAATTACAGAAGATAGATGGAAAGTTCCAAATGGTACTTTAAATCCTGTTGGTAACCAACACATTATGAAAATCCATAGAGATATTGAAGATGGTGTTGTTAAGTTTGCATGGGTAAATGTTTGTAACCCTTACCAAGATACTGCATCTGCAACTCATTGGATTAAAGCTGCAAGGGAGATGGATAACTTCATTGTTACTTCTGATGGATACCCTGGTATCTCAGCTAAAGTTTCTGACCTTATCTTACCATCTGCTATGATTTATGAGAAATGGGGTGCTTATGGTAATGCTGAGCGTCGTACACAACATTGGAGACAACAAGTTCTTCCAGTTGGTGATGCAATGAGTGATACTTGGCAATGGGTTGAGCTTTCTAAGCGTTTCACAGTAAAAGATGTATGGGGTTCACAACCACTTCGTGGTGGTAAGTCACTTCCAGATGTTAGAAAAGCTGCTCACGCAATGGGTTATACTGATGACACTACAATGTATGAGATTCTTTTTGCAAATAAAGAAGCTAAATCTTACAAAGTAGATACTTCTGCATTCCCACAACAAGGTTATGATAACTCTGAGTGTAATGGAGATAGCAGAAATGTAAAAGGTTCTGATGGTAAAGTTTGGAAAGGTTATGGTTTCATGATTCATGAGTACCTATTTGAAGAGTACGCTTCATTTGGTCGTGGTCATGCTCACGATTTAGCTGACTTTACAACTTACCATAGAGTTCGTGGACTTAAATGGCCAGTTGTTGATGGTAAAGAGACTCAATGGAGATTTAATGCTAAGTATGATCCATATGCAGCTAAAGCTACTAAAGAAACTGGTAACTCACATGCATTCTACGGACCATTAGCCAAAGCGCTAACACAAGGTGATTTAAGAGGAATTACTGATAAAAAGAAAAAATCTCTTAAAAACAAAGCTAAAATCTTTGCTCGTCCATATATGGATCCACCAGAGATGCCAGATGAAAATTATGATACTTGGTTATGTACAGGTCGTGTACTTGAACACTGGCATTCAGGAACTATGACTATGCGTGTACCTGAATTATACCGTGCAGTTCCAGAAGCTTTATGTTATATTCATCCACAAGATGCGAAAGAAAAAGGTCTAGCTCAAGGTAAACTATGCTGGGTTGAATCTCGTCGTGGTAGAGTAAAAGCTAGAGTTGAAACTCGTGGTAGAAATAGACCATCTCGTGGACTGGTATTTGTTCCTTGGTTCGATGAAAAAGTATTCATCAATAAAGTATGTTTAGATGCGACTTGTCCTCAGTCAAAACAAACAGACTTTAAAAAATGTGCTGTAAAAATTTACAAAGCATAATAAATAAAAGGTGAGGGAAGTATCGTTTTGAGCGAAAACAAACCTGAAATTAAAAAGAAAAAAAAGAAACAACCAGTTAGTGATAGAAGAAAATTTATCCTAAATATGGCTCGTGGCGTAGGTGTTGCAACGATTGGTGGCTTAGTGTGGAGTGCTTATATTGATGAAGTTACGGCTTCAGAGTTACTTCTACGACCACCAGGAGCCATAAAAGAGGAAGATTTTCTTAAAACTTGTATCAAATGTGGGCTTTGTGTTGAAGCATGTCCATACGATACACTATTACTAGCTAAGCCAGGTGATAATAAACCTCTAGGGACTCCATATTTTATCCCTAGAGATATACCTTGTTATATGTGTCCAGATATACCTTGTGTGCCAGTATGTCCTACTGGTGCATTAGATGAATCTAGTGTAACTACCGATGGAGAGCTAGATATAAATATAGCTGATATGGGTCTTGCAGTAGTTGATGATGAGAGCTGTATAGCTTTTTGGGGTATTCAATGTGATGCTTGTTATAGAGCTTGTCCTATTTTTGGAACTGCTATAACTATTGAATATGAAAAGAATGATAGAACTGGTAAACATGCTTTTATGAAACCTATTGTGCATAGCGATGCTTGTACTGGATGTGGGTTATGTGAAAGAGCATGTGTAACTGAGAAACCAGCAATTTTTGTACTTCCTAGGGAAACTGCAACTGGTAAAGCTGGTAATTACTATATTAAAGGTTGGGATAAAGAGGACGAAAAGCGTTTAAAAGATGCTGGAGAAATCAAAACTCAAACTGAACTTAGTAAAAAAAGTGCTATGGATTCTTTAAATGATGGTCTGGAGGATTTATACTAATGGGAACATTATGGAATAACTACAGATACCTTATTTTAAGGAGAGTGGTACAAATCGGTTTATTAGTTCTATATTTTGGTGCTAATGCTTGGGGATGGACTATCCTTATGGGGAATCTTAGTTCATCAACGATTTTAAATATTATACCAATGAGTGATCCTTATGCTGCATTACAAATGTTTGCTGCGGGTGCTATTTTAACAGTAGATTTACTTATCGGTGTTGGTGTTGTTACTCTGTTGTATCTACTAATAGGTGGTCGTGCCTTTTGTAGTTGGGTTTGCCCTGTAAACATGATAACAGATACAGCAAACTATTTAAGAAGAAAGCTCGATATTGATCGTGTTCAAGGTGTTAAGCAACCAGCTTCTAGAAATATAAGATACTGGGTTTTAGCTCTAAGTCTGATAATCTCATTTATTATGGGAGTAACAGCTTTTGAATTTATATCTCCTATATCTATGGTTCACAGAGGAATCATATTTGGTTTAGGTTTTGGTTGGGCAGCGATGCTTATTATTTTTCTTTTTGACCTATTTGTCCTGAAAAATGGATGGTGTGGTCACATTTGCCCACTTGGTGGATTCTATTCACTATTAGGTAAATTTAGTTTATTAAGAGTATATCACTTAGAAGAAAACTGTACTCTATGTATGAAATGTAAAGATGTGTGTCCAGAAAAACAAGTATTACACATGATAGGTAAGGAAAGCTTACTGGTATTGTCTGGAGAGTGTACAAACTGTGCTAGATGTATTGAAGTATGTGATGATGATGCTTTAGAATTTTCTATAAGAGGATTAGCACAAAATATTAAGACGGGAAAAAAGAATGAAAACAATAAGTAAGATAACAATTGGTTTAGCTACTGCTGCACTACTGTTTGTTGGTTGTACAGATGCGACTAAAACTGAATCAGCTACACCTGCAAAGGAAGCTAAAGTTATAGCGTTCCAATCAGAAGAATCATTAGGTCTTAGAAAGACTGATCTTTATGCTGAAGAAGCAGAAACTGCAGGTCACCAAGCAGCTTATTCTACAACATATGCAGGTAGTGGTCACAAGATTGCTAGAGCATTCCAAGATGCTCCACCAATGATTCCACATGATGTGGAGGGTATGTTACCAATCACGATTAAAGATAATCAGTGTACAGGTTGTCACATGCCAGAAGTTGCTCCATCAATGGGTGCAACTCCACTTCCAGTATCTCACTTTACTAACTTTAGAGCAGTTACAAGTGTGTCTAAAGATGGTGATATGACTAAAAATGGTAAAGCTGTAGAGAATACTACAAGTGCTTCTAGATCTGATATCTCTATAACATCGACAGGTGCAAAACTTGCTGGTGCTAGATTTAACTGTTCACAATGTCATGCTCCACAATCTGGAGTTGATTTAGCAGTTGAAAATAATTTCGAAGCTGTATTTACAAGCGAAGATGGTGCTAGTAAATCAAGTTGGAGTGGTTCTAAACTTATGGAAGGTTTAGACACAGAAAACGGTTTATAAGTAATGGAGAGAAGAGAGCTTTTTAGCTTTCTCTCCTCATCTCTCAAAGGTGAAGAGAAAAAAGTTCAAGACCATATTATTAGACCACCATATTATGAAAATATAAATGCATTTGATACAGAGTGCTTAAACTGTGATGGTAAATGTGCCACTTTGTGCCAAGAGCAAATTATAATAATTTCTGAAGATAAAACACCAAGACTCGATTTTTCAAAAAGTGGCTGTACCTACTGTGATGATTGTGCAACGGCTTGTGAATATGATGTTCTACATGTTGAGAATAAAAGATTAGTTGATGCTGGTATCCGTATAAATGAATCCAATTGTATGAGCTGGGAGGGTGTTATGTGTTTTTCATGTAAAGACCCCTGTTTAGAGGATGCAATAGAGTTTAAAGCGATGTTTATGCCAACCATAAACCAAGAAAAATGTACAGCTTGTGGATTCTGCATAAGTAGATGCCCAAGTTATGCAATCGATATAAAGGTGATTAAATCATGAAAAAAATAGTTCTGCTTGTTATTTTGATAACTTCATTATATTCAAGTAACATCAAAGAGCCTATTGCACAATTTATTTCAACTGGTGCAGTAACCGATATTATATATAAAGATAAAAAGCTTTATAGTGCTACAGATGCGAGTAGTGTTGATATATTTGATAAAGATACTAAAAAGATTATCAAACAAATTAAGGTAGATCAAATTACTGATTTCATGGGTGATGTAATCGATTCTAAAGTGTATTCCGTTGATTTAGTAGATGATAAAATACTTGTACTCTCTCAAGCTGAAAAAGGTGCAAGAAGAGTTCATATATTTAAAGATGAAAAACTTGAACTATTAATCCCTTACACTAAAAAGCTATTTATCGCAAAAGCAAAATTTATAGATAGTAATACAATCATGCTAGCTCTTCTAAGTAATGAGATTATCTCTTATGATATTCAAAATAGAAAAGAAAATTACCGAATCCAGATATCTCAATCAAAGTTTTCAAACTTTGTTTTAAATGAGGACAAAACAGAGATAATAATTGCTGATGAGAGTGGTGATTTAAAAATTCATAATACTAAAGATGGTTCATTTATTAAAGAGTTAAGTGGACAAAACTTAGATAATGTATTTCAAGTTGATACTAAAGCTGGTGTCATTGTAACAGCAGGACAAGATAGGAGAGTTGTAGTTTATCAAGAAAAATTCAATTCTAGCTATTTTAAAACTGCTAATTTTCTTATATATAGTGTAGGTTTAAGTCCAAGTGGTAAATTAGTTGGATATGCAAGTGATGAAAATAACAATGTAACTATTTTCAAAACTAATACAAAAAGTAATATTGGTACTTTTGGTGGGAATAAGATGACCTTAACAAAAATACTTTTCATAAATGAGAATGAGTTTTTTGTTTCTAGTGATGATGAAACCATCAATCTATATAAAATCAAATAAAGGAAGTTTATGCAATATGATGAAAGTGAATTTTTAGTAGAAACAGCTGTTCCAGAAGAAGAGCTTATTATATCTAGAACAAATTTGGATGGGATAATCACTTATGCTAATGAAACATTTTGCGAGATAAGTGGCTATGAAGAGGAAGAACTCATTGGTAAATCTCATAATATTGTTAGACATCCAGATATGCCAAGTACTGCATTTGCAGATTTATGGGAAACAATCCAAAATAAAAAACAATGGATAGGTGTTGTAAAAAATCTTCGTAAAGATAAAGGTTTTTACTGGGTTAAAGCGATAGTCTCAGGAGTTTATAAAAATGGTGAACTTATTGAGTATAAATCATTAAGAACTCCAATTAGTTATGAAGAAAAATTAAATCATCAAAAACTATATGATAAAATGCGTGCTGAAAATGGTGAAAAAATCAGAAAAGTAATTTACGAATAAAATTAAGGAAAATAAAATGAATATTTCAAGTATAGTAGTTCAAACGGTTCCAAAATATTTAGATGAAGTTGTCCAAGCATTAAAAAATTGTGAAGTATGTGATTATCATCTACATGATGAAAAAGGTAGGATTATTATAACTATTGAGGGTGATGGTGTTTCAGAAGAGTTAAAAAAACTCAGTGTTATTGAAGCTATACCTCATGTTATTGCTGCTGATATGCAGATGGCATATAGTGAAGATGAACTAGATTCACATATGGATGTTATAAATAATTCAGAAGTGGTTCCTAAGATGCTAAACGATGACAACATTGAAGCAAAAGATATCATATATAATGGTGATTTAAAGAAAAAAGATTTAGAGGGTTTTGCTAGAACTTTTGATAATACTGGTTTTAACCCTAATAGAGATAGTAACTAATGGCTGTTATTTTTGAATCTTTAATCAAAGTTGATGAAGAGGGAAAATGGTTTATTGAGTTAACTGATACAGTTGATGAACGGATGGTAGTTTGTCATGATTTAGATGAGTATTCACAAAAGGTTGAAGATTTTGGTGCTGATTATGGTGGCAATATAGATGAAGTTAAATGGTCCAAGCATGAAGATGTACCACCACACACTATGGATGAGATTAGACTAGAGATGTCAAAACATCAAGAAGAGATAGAAAAACAAAAAACGGAGGCTAATAAATAATGGTAGCAAATGCGATAGTAACAGATAAATATTTTGAGCCGGATGAGATAAAGAAACATCTTGAAAATGTAGAGTATATAATTTTGGCAGCTCCAGCTCCAAACCATTTTAAAGATACACCTATACAGTTCACTATATTTTTAAACACAGAGGATAAATTTCCACAGGATATTAAAGATGCGATACTAGATAAGTTTCTTAAAGAAAACGGCATCACAAACCCTGCAGAGGTGATGAGTCAGCTTATGCCAGTTGGTTTCTCTATGAGCCAACAAGATACTCCAATGCCTTTACTTTTAGTAAAACAAGAAGATCAAAGAAGTATCCCTTATGCAGTTATGCATGTTATTGATTTTTTAGCAGATTCTGAGAACTTCTATGAAGCAAAAAATGAAAAACTTACTGGTTGGAGTTATAGTTATACCAATTAATTCTATTTTACAAAACCTACTTTCTAGGTTTTGTAACAACTTTCAAAGCACTATAAGACTTTCCATCTAAAAAACTTATCAATTCATCAAAGTTTTTGTATTTCTCTTCACTAATTAGCTTCTCATCTGCATAAGCAAAATTATCAAATCGCATCTTCTTTTTTGAAAAAACTGCCACATACAGGTCATAAGTCTCAACCCCTTTTATGATAAGTCCAGCTTCAGGTATAGTCTCAAAATCTGCATCAGGGATATTTTCTAAAGAGTTTTTATCTATGGGTATATTTCGTACTAGCGTTGCTACCGTTCCATCTTCATACACACTTAGAATCGAGACAAAACCTTTTTGCTTTGTTTGTACTTTAAAGAAGAATCTATCTCCATCATACAAAATATCTCTTTTTTTATTTGTCTGTATCTTTATATGAGGATTGTTTTGTGTAGTAAAAAACCTTGCAAAATCTTTAGAATCAAGAGGCTGTAAAATTGAGTGAGATTTTATGTACCATTTTTTATCTTTTCTTAGTAAATTAAACTCTATATCTTTTTGGAGCATATTGTGAAGCTTTTTTGCTATGGGAGTATTTTTTAAATAACTATTTTGTTTAGCTGATTTTTTTACTCCACTAGCTTTAACTTTTTTTACAAACTTATCTAAAGATGGGATATTCTCATACCCTATTGCTACAAAATATTTACCATCACTATACTCAGATTTTAAAAGCTTATAATCATTTAAAACTGCTTGAGAATTTTGAGAAGTTTTTAATTCAGACACATTGCTTATATTGCCATTTATCTCTGTCATTCTATCACTAAACGAAGTATCTATGTTTACTGATATTTGAGAAACTATATCGTTTAAGGCTTCTCTTTTTGAGATGGCTGAATCTATAGAACTTCCATAGCCTATATAAGAGTTTACTTCTGTATTTTTAAGTTTTCCATACCAAGATGGATTTGCAAAAGAGTTACTTATAACAAAAAGAGAGATAAAAAACCATCTCATAGCGTAAGCCTAAAATTACCCTCAACAGTTGGCTCTTGCACTCTTAAATCTCCATACTCCTCCAAACTTGTGTCGTAAGTTTGAGTTTTTGTATCTTTAAAAAGTTTTTTAACACTTGTATCACCCTCTATGATATTTTTCATAATATAAAAGCTAAAAAGTCTATAAGCTTTTTTATCATACCCGTTTGAGTATTGGTGTGATTTTCCTGCACTTAGTACCACCATTTTAGATTTATCAAACTTTACAGATTTTGCTACCATTTTTGTAGCTGCAACACCTTTGAGTACAGACTTTCCATCTGTTATACCTGAAAAACAAGAATCAACAATTGCTACAACTTTAGCAGCCTTAGAATCACTTAGTTTTGAGTAGATGTTTTGGAGTGAGAAAAACTTCTCATCTGCTATGAAATCCACTTCTGTGTTGTATGCCAACATAAAAGGTTCATTTTTCATACTTGGTACTGGTACACCATGACCATTATAGTAAAAGTAGATAGTATCGCCATTTTTAACACGGCGAAGAAGTTTTTTCATACTTGTTTTTATCTTAGCTTGAGATGCTTTTTCGTTTATCATCGTAAAACAGTTCGATTCTTTGACACCCAATCTTTTTTTCATTACAGCCTTAAACATCTCTGCACTTCTTTTAGCGTAGCTTATGTTGTCAGTATATTCATACTTCTCTATCCCCACCACAAAAAGCCATTTTGTTTTATCTGTTTTTGCTGTTTTAGATTTTTTAAGAAGATTATCTAGTTCACGGAAGTTATTAAGTTTAGAAGAATCAAAAGTGGAAACACTATTTTGAGCCACAACAACAGAGGAGCTAAAAGATGGATTAACACTTACATCGTTTGAGATATTTACAGCAACTCTTGTATCGTTGATGCTCAAGTCAGTAAAGAGAGCCATATAAAGTTTTTTATTGTAGGGTACTCTAATCTCTTTGAGTTTTACGCTGCTCCCATCATAGTCAAAAATAGCTTGTGGTTTTAGAGACTTAAAGTTTTGTTTAAATTTTCTAGCATTTTTTCTATCCACTTTTACTGCCACTTTTTTCTTAAAACTCTTTTTAATATCAAAAGATATATCTGCTATGAAGTAGCCGTTATCTGCATCGTATTTTAGATTTT
This sequence comes from Campylobacterota bacterium, assembly GCA_034660975.1. Lineage (GTDB taxonomy): Bacteria > Campylobacterota > Campylobacteria > Campylobacterales > Sulfurimonadaceae > Sulfurimonas. The sequence goes on along the minus strand of JAYEKJ010000194.1, from coordinate 1,940 downwards.
TTAAGATTGGTTTCCCCCAAGTAAACTTCAGAGCTTTTTTTATCGCTTTACTTTTTGCTGTTGTTTTTATTTTGGCATATTTTTGTTTATATTTTTTTATCTCTTTTTTTTGTGATTCTTCTGTTTTTTTCACCCTTTGTTTAAACTCTGCCGTAGTTTCAAACTCATCTTTTACAAGTTTAAGTTCACTTGGAGGTTTAGCAATATTTCGTAAATCTTGTTTTATAAGTTTCTCCACTATCTCACCAAATCTGTCATTTGCATTTAAACTAAGTGCTAAAACTATCACGACTAATATTATTTTTTTCATATTTTTCCTTTTAAAATTTCTAATTCTTCTATACTTAAACCAGTTTTTGAAGATATAGTTTCTACATCTAACACATCAAACAAGCTTTTTGCTATCTCTATGGCTTTATTTTTCTCGCCTCTTTTTTCACCTCTTTTCTCACCTCTTTTTTCACCTCTTTTTGCAGCTTCTTTTTCTGCCATCTCTATTGCATAGTCCATCACATTTTTGTTGTCCCATCTTGTTTTTAGGTCTTGCTGATATGAAAGTTTTTTCTCATCTGAGAGTGCTAAAAACTCTGCTATATCAAAGGCTTTATGGATGAGTTTATCTTTTTTTAGTGGTTCTGGTATTTGTACTAAGTCATACATATTATTGAGTGTGTAGAGCCAGTACTCTAAATGGTTTGAGAGTTCTGTTTCTTGTTTTTTAAACTTTGGCATCTCTATATAATAGTAGGTTAATTTATCATAAAATACCTCATTAGTTTTTGTGTTTGTCAGTTGAACTTTTGTTAAGTAATCTTTAGAATCCTTATGTTCATCCATTTCAAACTCTAGTATTGCTACAAAGTATATCTTTTTAAGGCAATAGTCCCAGTCACCTTTTTCGGCTTGTTCTTGTAAAGGGAAAGATGTATAATAGATACTTCTATCTTTAAAATATTTTTGTTTTGCTCTTTGAAGTTCTACTATAAAATTGTTTTTTTTCTCATCGTAGCAAAGTATGTCATATATTGATTTTCTATCGTATATATTGAGTCCTAGTTTTTCTGGGTTTCTATACTCTACATCTATTATTTTATTTTCTAATTCTAGTACATCGTTTAAGAAGCTTATAAGTAGTTCTTTATTTTCCTCTGTTCCAAATATCCATTTGAAACCAAAGTCTGTAAATGGGTCTATATATTTCTCTTTTATTGTCATACACATTTTGTTTTCCTATTTTCTAATTTTCTACTCTTAAAGAGGATTAAATAAAACCTCTTTGAGAACTCTAATACACCAAAAGGTGAAAAGGCAATGAACTTTTAAAGCACTCTTTTTAAAATCACTTTTAAAAACTCTGGCATAAAAAGTTCCCGAAGACTACGGAAGCAACAGTACACGAAACCCAACACTGTAGCCCGAATTAGTGGGATTGAACCTGTTGCGGTTAGCCGAACGAAGATTATTAGAATTATTGTTCCAAGAACCACCACGAAGGTTATTGCCTTTGCAAACCATTTACTAAAACAGTCTGTAAAAGCAACTCTTCACTAATCTTTTTGTTATTTCCTAGTTTAAAAAAACCTATTGTACCAAATATCTTATTTTTTGTCTCTTGTATTGTTAATTTACTAAACCTATAAAGATATTTTGTTTTTATGAGTTTTCTTCTTCCTCTTCTTATCCCTTTACTTGTCAATCTAAAGTGAGTTTTGAAAACCTTATGTCCTAAAAAAATAAATCCAGTTTTTGTTTCTTCAAGTGATATTTTTAATGGATGTATTTTTAATCTCAGTATATTTAAAAAATCTTTTATTTTTTCCCTTTCATAGCATTTTTAGAAGCTTTGTAAAGATTATCTATATCATAAATTTTAGTGTAAAGATTTTGACCAGCCACCACTCATCGCTCCTATCTCATTTAAAGAATCTAGTACAAATCTT
>JAYEKJ010000193.1:0-6691 GCA_034660975.1 Campylobacterota bacterium | reverse complement strand
GGCATATTTTAATCTCACAAGTTTAACACAAGCACAAGAGGATGATGGTGAGATGATTAACATTAGTGGGAAACAAAGGATGTATTCTCAAAAAATAGCACTCTATTCTTTAACAGATAGAGTTGATGAACTCTCTGTTCTTATAACTTTAATGAGAGATTCGCATAAATTTCTTGTCTCTAAAGATATGTCAAGTGAATTTAAAAAGATATATTTTTCTGATCCCATCAATCTTGATAAAATGATAAAAAATTATTTAAAACATGCTGAAAACTTTGTAAAAACTAAAGATAAAGATAGTTTAGAATATATTTTACAAAATTCAGAAAAATTACTAAAAGAGTTAGATTATGCAACATCTACTTATCAAGATGTTAGTGATGTTCGAGTTGAAAATTTACAAAATAGAGAGTTATATATTTTAATATTGACATTAATAACACTTTTATTTGTAGCACTATTTATATTTGCACCAGCGAATAAGAGTATGCAAAGAAAGACTAAAGAGTTATTAAGTCAAAAAAACTATTTGGATGTTATAACTAATATCAATACAAATGCAATTATTGCAGTTGACCAAACATTTAATATTTTAACTTTTAATAAAAGTGCAGAAGAGATGTTTGGATATACAGCTGAGGAGATGTTACATACAAAACTTTTAGACGATAGAATTATCCCTACAAAATACTTAGAAGCACACAATAAAGGTATAGCAAATTTTATGAAGAGTGGTAAACTTAAAAATAAAGATGTTGTTTTTGAACTTACAGGTCAAAATAAAAATAAAGAATCTTTTCCAATGAGAATATCATTTGGTATAAGTGTAGAGAATGATAAGAAAATAGTTGTTGCAAATATTCAAAATATCACAAAAGATAAAGAGAAAGATGATTTGATTCTACAACAATCAAGATTTGCAGCTATGGGTGAGATGATAGGAAATATTGCTCATCAATGGAGACAACCATTGAGCTCAATAAGTGCTATGGCAACAGGAGCAAAACTGAGATATAAAAATAATTTAATCACTTATAGAAGCTGTTTATTTAGATAGTAATATTAAGGTACATCTAAACTGTAATGATGTTAAAGTTGTACTTCATGGAAGTAGTAGTGAATTATCTCAAGTTTTTTTGAATATATTAAATAATGCTAAAGATATTTTAACTGAAAAAAATATCCAAAACAGAATTGTGCATATTGATATTGTTAATGAGGATCAATATGTAATAATTAAAATTCAAGATAATGCTGGTGGTGTACCAGATGAGATTAAGAAGAAAGTTTTTGATCCATATTTTACTACTAAACATAAATCACAAGGAACAGGTATTGGTCTTTTTATGAGTAATAAAATAATAACTCAACACTATAATGGTAATATTGAGATTCAAAATAAAGAGTTCCATGTAGATGATGAGAAACACTTCGGAGCAGAATTTAGTATAAAGATTAAATATACATAAAAAATTCATATAATTAAGCCCATTTATACTATAATTAGCCTCATATTAAACAGAGGAAAGAGCATGGGACTAAGCAACAAACAATTACCAAAATTAGGGTTTTTATACCTTGATTATGTACTAAGATTTTTTGACCACTCAAACTTTAAAGGTTGGCCAAATAAGATAGAAACAGTAACTTACCACTGGAAAAATGATAAAGCTAGATTTATCAAAGAGGTAAAGAGAAAAAAAATCGATGTACTTATCGGTAACATCCCAGCTACTGCTTATGAAACTTTTCGTGAGATAGCAAGAGAGCTTCCTCATGTAAGATTTATCCCCTCTATGGATACTCAGTTTTCTAACAAATCAAAAGAGAATGTAACAAGATTTGCTTGGAAGTATGACCTTCCAATTCCTAAAACATATATCTACTACAATCACAAAAACGCAGATAAATTTCTAAAAAAATGTGAGTATCCTAAAATTATTAAAAAATCTTATGGACCATCTAATTATGGTGGATATTTTGTTCACAAAGTTGATGATTACAAAGAAGCAAGAGATCTACTTGATGATAAAAAATACCATCCTCAATATATGCAAGATTTTGTTCCTATGGAAGCTGATATCCGTGTAATGCTAATTGGTCATAAACCAGTTTGTGCATTTTGGAGAAGAGCACCAGAGGGTGAGTGGTTGACAAATACTTCTCAGGGTGGAAGTATGGACTATAATGATGTTCCAAAAAATGTTCTTGATTTGGCAGTAGAGGTTTCTAAAGCTGCTAAAGCTGAGTACTGGGCTTGTGATGTTGCTTATGGAATCGATAGTGTACCTCGTATCTTAGAGTGTGCCACTGCATTTGCAGCATTTCCTTATATTAGAGATTGGATTGCTCAGTATGTTATGTGGAGTTTAAGTGAGGGTAGATTTAGAAAACCTCATACCCCTATGTTTAACTGGGAAGAGTTAGGAAAAATGGATGCTTCGATTCTTAGAACTCTTAGACATCTACACTTTGGTAAATTTAGCCCAAGTTATGATGGTGAGTACTTTGGTAAAAAGAAGAAAAATTATGGTGGTAAAAAAGTTTATCTTCATAAACTAGATAAACAATATCCAATGCTTGATGTTAAGAGAAGATATTCTGAAGAGTGGCCAAGTGAGGTTTATAACTATCAAGATAATCTTGCATTAAAACCAGCTAAAAATATGGAAACTAAATCTCCAAAAGCTAAAGATGTTCCATCTCCAACAGGTGATGAGAGTTCAGAAGCTGTAATGGAAGATATAAAAATAACTACTGAAGAGTTAATCGATTTTTTAGTATCAATTGATGGGATTGGTAAGAAAAAAGCTAAAAAAATCATAGAACATTTCGGTGACGCTGATGAGGTTGTAGGTGTTTTACATCAAAATGTATCTATTGTTTCAGAAGTAAGTGGAGTGACTAAAAAAGTTGTTTTAAAAATTGAAAAAGCTTGGTTAAAACTTTTAAAATAATTAAATAAAACCCAGAGTTAAATCTGGGTTTTAACCTCTTCAACTCACTTCATATTAAGCCAAACTTACTATAATCAAAAAAATAATCTACAATTTCTAGGACTTCATTTTGAGCGTACAACCTTTCACACATCTACACCTCCACACCGAATACTCTCTCCTTGATGGAGCAAATAAACTTACGAATCTTGTTACTCAGGTTAAAGAGCTTGGGATGACCTCTGTTGCTATGACTGACCATGGAAATATGTTTGGTGCAATTGATTTTTATCAGCAGATGACAGCGGCTGGAATCAAGCCTATTATAGGGATAGAGGGGTATATCCATAATGGTGAAACCATAGGGGATAAATCTACAAAACAACGATTTCATATCTGTTTATTTGCTAAGAATCAAAAAGGGTATGAGAATCTTATGTATCTCTCCTCTAAGGCTTATATAGAGGGGATGTATTATTTCCCTCGTATCAATAAACAAGAGTTAAGAGAGCATAGTGAGGGGCTTATCTGTACTTCGGCTTGTCTTCAAGGTGAGGTAAATTGGCATCTGAATCTTCAAAATGAAAGAAATGTAAGAAATGGAGCTTTGGGTTATGATGGTGCAATTGCTGTTGCTAGGGAATATCAAGATATATTTGGTGATGATTTTTATCTTGAACTAATGCGACATGGAATCGGTGATCAGCTTTTCATAGATGATCAAATACTTAGAATCTCTCAAGAGACTGGAATCAAGATAATTGCTACAAACGATACTCACTATACATACCATGATGATGCTCAATATCATGAGGCATTTATGTGTATTGGTATGAATAAACTTTATGATGATCCAAACCGTATGCGTCACTCTGTGCATGAGTTTTATCTCAAATCACCTGAGCAGATGGCAAGACTTTTTGCAGATATCCCTGAAGCGATAGCAAATACACAAGAGATAGTTGATAAGTGTCAGTTAGAGCTTCAGCTCGGTGACCCAATCCCACCAAACTTTAAATTTACACCTGAATATGCAAAAAATGATGGACTAGATATAAATCATCAAGATGATGCTCCACTTCCAGCTGATGCTTCTCTCGATGATAAGAAAAAATGGTTTAGTGGAATCGATAAAAATGATGCAGAGTACTTTACATTTTGTTGTAAAAGAGGCTTAGAGAATCGACTAAAGCATGTTTCAGAGGATAGATATGAGGAGTATAGAGAGCGACTAGAGTTTGAGATGGATATTATCAACTCTATGAAATTCCCCGGGTATATGCTGATAGTTTGGGACTTCGTAAAAGTTGCAAAAGAGATGGGAATCGCAGTTGGTCCAGGTCGTGGATCGGCTGCAGGTTCTTTGGTTGCTTACTCTTTGGATATCACCGATATCGACCCCATGAAGTATGACCTACTTTTTGAGAGATTCTTAAATCCTGAGCGTGTATCGATGCCCGATATTGATATGGATTTTATGCAGGCTCGTCGTGGTGAGGTTATTGACTATGTTGTTGAGAAGTATGGTAGAAATCAAGTTGCACAAATTATCACATTTGGTTCACTTTTAGCAAAAGGTGTTATTCGTGATGTTGCTAGAGTTCTTGATATGCCACTCTCACAAGCTGATAAGATGGCAAAGCTTATACCTGATGAACTTGGAATCACACTTAATGGTAAAACTAAAAAGGGTGAGTTTGTTGATGGTGCTTTTCAAAAAGAACCAAAGATACAAGAGTTAATAAGTGAAGATGCAAATGCAAAAAGAGTTTGGGAGTTTGCCAAAAAGTTAGAGGGATTAAAAAGAAACTCAGGGATTCATGCTGCTGGTGTAGTTATCTCAAATGAGGAACTTTGGTATAAAACACCTATCTATAAACCATCTGGTGAGGACACTTTTGTAACTCAGTATTCCCTAAATTATCTTGAGGATGTTGATTTAATCAAGTTTGATTTCCTTGGTTTAAAAACTCTTGATGTGATTGATAATGCGATAAAACTGATAAAAAGAAGATATGACAAAGTTGTTGATTGGCATAAGATAGATGAGAATGATGCTAAGGTTTATGAGGTTATAAGAACCGGTGAGACTGTTGGGATGTTCCAGATAGAATCTTCAGGTATGCAAGATTTAAACAGAAGACTAAAACCAGATAACTTTGAGGATTTAATCGCCGTTCTTGCACTTTACCGTCCCGGACCTATGGAATCAGGGATGCTTGATTCTTTCATTGAGAGAAAACATGGACGAGAGGCTATTGAATATACTTTTGAGATTATGGAGCCAATTTTAAAGAACACTTATGGGGTCATCGTTTATCAAGAGCAGGTTATGCAGATTGTTCAAAATGTTGGTGGATTCTCACTTGGGTATTCAGATATTATCCGTCGTGCTATGGGTAAGAAAAAAGATATGGCTGTTTATAATGCTGAGTTCTCTGAGGGTGCAAAAGGGCAGGGGCTAGATTATGATAAAGCTTCAAAACTGTTCGACCTAATTGAAAAATTCGCTGGATATGGTTTTAACAAATCCCACTCAGCAGCTTATGCGATGGTTACTTTTCAAACAGCATGGTTAAAAACTTACTATCCAAATGAGTTTATGGCAGCACTATTAACATCTGATAAGGATAATATGGACAAAGTTGTTCGTTATATCGATGAAGTGAAACGGATGGGAATCGAGCTTTCACCCCCTGATGTAAACGATTCTTATCTTGAGTTTTCGGCTATCACAAAAGATGAGAAAGAGATTATTTTATTTGGACTTGGTGCTATTAAGGGGGTTGGTACTTCTGCTGTTGAATCTATTATCTATACTCGTGAAGAGGATGGTGAGTTTACCTCTATGGAGAATTTTGTAAATAGAATCGACCCATCAAAAGTAAATAAACGATTTATTGAATCTAGTATAAAATCAGGTGGATTTGATAGGTTTGGATATTCAAGAAAAGCTTTGCTTGATCAAATAGAGCTTATAGTTGATACTGCAAAAAGTGCGTCAACTGCTAGAAAAAATGCAGTTGGTAGTCTGTTTGGTGATGATGAGGAGATTACAAATGTGCAACTTACTCTTACAAACTCAGAGGAATATGAATTAAAAGAGATTCTAGAGTTTGAAAAAGAGACTTTAGGATTCTATGTATCTGGTCATCCACTTGATGAGTATAGAGAACAACTTGATGAACTAAACTATACATTATCTTCTGAGTTAGAGGAGATTAAAGATGGTTCTTATGCGATTTTTATCGGTAAAGTGGAAGAGATAACAAAAAAAATCTCTAAAAAAGGGAACCAGTTTGGAATAGTTAGTCTTATGGATTTTCATGGAAATATTGAGATAATGCTTTTCTCTGACAAGCTAGATCAACTAGAAGAGATGGATTTAGAAGAACCGATAGCATTTAAAGCGAAAATCACCCATACAGAGATGTTTACAAGAATCGGTGTAAGTAAAATCATGACACTAAAACAAGCATCAAAAGAGACAAAAAAAGTAAAAAAAGAGGTACGGGAAGTTCCACTAGAGCCATTAAATCTAGTAATACGATTAGATACAAATATGAATATATTAGAGGATTTATACACCCTAATAAGACAAAATCCTGGAAATAGACCTCTAAAACTTACAATCACTGCTAAGCTTCAAAATGTGGTGATAGATTCTGCTATAAGAGTTAGTAATAATCTTGTGTTAGCTTTAGAGGGTAATGAATCTGTGGATATTTTATAAAAAGAAAAAGTTCCTTTTTAAC
>JAYEKJ010000192.1:3061-6692 GCA_034660975.1 Campylobacterota bacterium | reverse complement strand
TAAATTCCTATTGCATAATTCGGGTTTAATGTTGTAGTTGTATCTATATTTAATTCATCACTATTTTCTGCATATACCCATTTGCCATAATATATATCGTCTACATTTCCTGCAGTGACAAGAGTATCTGTTTTATTAGAACCACCACTACATCCGCTAAATAAAATTGATACTAGCAAATATATAAATAAGTTAAGTATAGCTATTTTCATAAAAATTCCTCTTACAGAGTTACTAATTACTCTTTGGTTACTATATAAAGTTGTTGATGCTCAAGCCGTTTTAGTATATCCATAACAGTTACAAAGTCTTGAAACCTTGATTCTTTGTCACTTCTTAGAACTACTGTTTGCTCTTTAGAGATTTTAGATAGTCTCTGCTCTAATGTTTTAGAATCAACTTTCTCTTTTTCAAAAAACATCTCGCCTTTAGCATTTACATAAACTGTTATCTCTTTTTTTATATCCTCTTTTTGTGTTGCTTTTGCTTCTGGGAGTTCAACAGGAATTACCCCCTGTTTTATAAATGTAGCTGTTGTTAAAACCATAACTAAAAGAACAAGCATAATATCGATAAAGGGGATTACATTTATCTCATCAAACTTTTTTCTGCTTTTTTTACATTTTGACATATCTTTATTTCTCTTTCATATCTTGGGCAACATCAAATTTTGTAAGAACTCTCTCAACTTTACGAAGTGATATAGTATAAGCAACAATAGCTGGAATCGCAACCACAAGCCCCATAGCAGTAGCTTTTAGTGCAAGTGCTAAACCCATCATAATCTTTTTAGCATCAACAGCACCAACATCACCCATAGTATAAAAGGTAATCATGATTCCAACAACAGTTCCAAGAAGACCGATATAGGGAGCATTTGTTCCAATTGCACTAATTACACCGATGTTATTTGTCAAATCTAACTCTAGGTTATCCCTATGCTCATAATCTTCGATTCTTACACTTTTATAAAACATCATCCTCTCTATGAAAAGCCATAGCGTTACGATACTCATAAGTGTTAAAATTCCCATTACTCCATAGTCAAGAGCTTGTTCAGCATATTGTAAAAAGTTTTCTGATTCCATATATTTGTCCTTATAATTATTTGAAATTTAATGATACAGTTGTTCCAAAATTTTGTTTTGATTTAAAATTAAGAGCTATCTCATTTTTATCACAAAATTTCTTTACCATATTTAGTCCTATCCCAAACCCCTGCATATTTTCATTACTTTGGTAGTATTTATCAAATATTTGTATGAGTTCAACTTCATCCATTCCAGATCCATAATCTCTTATAAAAAGTGTAGAGTTATTAAGTTTAATATCTATTACATTGCTATTGGGTGAGTATTTTACCCCATTGTCTATAAGATTGTCAATAACTTTTGATAAGCCTATTCTATCATTAATAATCTCAAGTTTTTCTAACTCTAATTTAAATTCGATATGCGTGTATATCGAACCTAGAAAATCAACTCTTTGTTTTATAAGTTCATCTACATGAATCTTCTCTTTTATCTCTTGAAGTGTTTGTGTTTTTATCATGTAGTCAAGTTCATCATATCGGAGTTGCAACATTGAACAAGCTTTATCGATTCTAGATAATCTTTTAAGTGATTTTGTATCAGTAGTATTTTTTTGAAGCATCTGTGTGTTTGTTACTATTGTACTAACAGGTAGATTTAACTCATGTAAAGTCTCTTTAGAGAGATTTTGAAGATTTGATATATGCTCTGCCAAAGGGTCGATAGAAAGATTAGATATCATCACAGCAGAAAGAATCACAAAACACAATAAAACAATAGAGAGTAAAAAAATATTTTGAACCTCTACGGTAGTTAGAGAATAATATAGAACCATTAAAAAGGTACTTACCGTTGTAAAATAATAGATGAAAATTTGTAAGCGAAGGTTACGAAACAAGTTTGTAACCTATACCTCTGATATTGTCTATTTTCATCTGAGGAAGTAGTTGTTTGATACGATTTATATATACCCTTATCGCTCCATCACTTCTAGATTCTGAAGTGTTCCAAAGCTCATCTGAAATCAACTCTTTGGGAACCGTAGAGTTTGCATGTAGCATAAGAAGAAGGAGTAATTTATACTCTTTTTTACTTAACTCTAGCTCTTGTTTATCATAAAAAAGTCGTTGATGAATCTCATCATGGCAGAGTAAATCTACACATTTTACTTTATTTTTTAAAGTGCGTTTCATAAGTGCTTGGATTCTAAGAAGTAGTTCATCATTATCAAAAGGTTTTGTTATGTAGTCATCTGCTCCACTTAAAAATCCACGAGATAGCATCTCCTTATCTTTATGGGATGTGAGAAAAATTGCAGGGGTATTATCATCAGCTTCTCTTAACTCTTTAAGAAGTGTCACCCCATCAATAAGAGGTACATTTATATCAAGTAAATAGAGATCAAATTTTTGATTAAAGATTGTGTCCAATGCTGATTGACCATTAGATGTATGAGTGATTATATATTCCTCATCCTCTAATAAATCTACAAGAGTCTCAGCTAAAAGCTGATCATCTTCTAGGAGTAAAATTCTAATCGACACTCGCAATAGCCCAACCAATAGCTTCACCAGCATACATAGGTACAACTGTTCCATAAGTTTTTGGTACTACAAACTCTCTTTTTTCCAGTGTAACCTCTTTAAACTCTGGACAGATTCCATAGATACTTTGTGCATTATCACTAACAAATGCTTGAAGATTATCAAGTTTGTCATATTGCTCAAAAATTTCACATAGAAGTTGAAGTGAGATTGGTGCTGTAAATACACCGGCAGCACATCCACAAGCCTCTTTTGCATGTTGAGGATGAGGTGCTGAATCTGAACCAAACATAACTTTAGGGTGAGCCTCAAGAGCAACAGTTAGTAGTGCATCTAAATCTTCAGGTCTTTTTGCGATTGGTTTACAAAAGTGGTGTGGCATCATCATCCCACCAACTACATCATCAAGAGTTAAAAGTAGGTGATGAACAGTAATAGTTGCATAAAGATTCTCATACTTATCTAACATATCAACAGCAGCTTTAGTTGTGATATGCTCCATAATGATTTTTAGTTTAGGGAAGTTTTTAGCTAAAAGCTCATAGATAGACATAAACTCAGCTTCTCTATCCATAACAAAACCATCAGTTTCACCATGCACACAAAGTGGAATCTCTAAATCACTCATAGCATTAAGGGTCTCTCTCATCTCTTCAATATCAAAAGATGAAACACCACCCTCTGAATTTGTTGTGATTCCAGCAGGGTAAAGCTTAATTGCAGTTATCTCATCTGCTACAGATTCTAAAAATGCTTTGTCATAGTTTTTATAAAACAGTGTCATATATGGTTCAAAATAGTCATTTGGAACTGCCGCCATAATTCTTTCTCTATAAGCTTTAACATCTTCTAGTGTAGAAACGGGAGGAACAAGATTTGGCATGATGATAGCACCACTATAAGAGTAAGCAGTAAGTGGAGCAACATTTTCTAGCATAACACCATCACGAAGGTGAAGGTGCATATCAAGTGGCATTAAAATAGTGTGAGTTTTCATTAAAATCCTTAAATAAAATAATTTCGTATATTACTAAATTATAGCCAAATAAGGTTAAA
>JAYEKJ010000192.1:0-2961 GCA_034660975.1 Campylobacterota bacterium | reverse complement strand
GGTTAAAACTCTACAAAATTAAAATTTATTCTTTTGTACATCTTTAGAGATAACTTGAGCCATCTCTTTTACTTCATTTGTTACTATATCTATATTTTGAACTCTATCTGCATTCTCTTGTGTTGTGTTATCTATTTGTGATATTGTTGTATTTATCTCCGATACACTTGAGCTTTGTTCATCAATACTTACCCCAATATCAGTGATTGATTGAGTTAAAATATTGATATTTGCATTTATCTCAGATAATGATTTCTGAGTTCTCTCAGCTAGTTTTCTAACCTCATCAGCAACAACTGCAAAACCTCGTCCATGTTCACCAGCTCTTGCTGCCTCAATAGCTGCATTTAGTGCTAAAAGGTTTGTTTGTTCTGCAATATCAGCGATGATAGAAACAACTGATTTAATATCATTTGACTGACTAATCACCTCTTGAGCTTTATGAGATGTTTCTTGACTAGAACTATCAATCCCTTGCATAGTAGTTGCTGTTTCTTGAAGCATTGTCACTTGTTGCACAGTAGCGTTGTTTAAATCTTGCATCTGCTGTTGTAAAAAGTCAGCTTTTGATAACAGCTCATTAGAACTAGCTGAAGAGTTGTTTAACATATTTACAATAGCACTTTTAAGTGTATTGATTTCATTGATTAATGTTTCAAAAACACCACCTTTTTCTATCCCATGAAGCTCCAATTCTCTTGTATAGTTATAATTAGAATATTGCTCTAGTGTTTTGTCAATTGTTGAGAATTTTTCTTTTAAACTAATAAGAGCATCATTAACAGTTGATTTTAATTGTATAAGGTTAGGGTTAGTGGTCTCTACTTCTATATGTTGTGAAAACCAGCCATTTGCTACTCTGCTCATAACTGTTTGAGCATTTTCAATAAAGGCATTATCATCTTCTATACTTAGTTTAGTTTTTTGAATACTTTCATTTACTGCTTTAGCCATAACACCTAACTCATCATTTGAACTATCATCTAAAAGATTTACATCATCTTTATCTCTATTTATATAATCAAAGAAATCTAATAAACCTATTTGAAATCTATTTATAGAGTTTGTGATACCATCAGCAATTATTTTTGAAAATATAAGTATAAATATTACGATAAATAAAATCACTCCTAAAGTCACATAAAGTGAAGTATATGTTTGAGAAATTTGTTTTTCAATAGTTTGTTTTAAATTATTTGAGAGTTGGTCATCTACTTTTTTAAGTAGATTTATTTTGGTAGTGATTGTGTCAAACCAATGTTGATAATCGATCTCAAACCCACCAACACTCTTTGCACTAAAAGCAATTTCTCTCATTCTGTTTACTTCATCAATATACTTTCCAGTAACAGTTTTATGATAAAAATCTATCATTTTCTGATTCGCTGATTTTTCAAAACTCACTAAATAAGAATCTTGTTCTGTTACAAGTTTTGTAAATTTTTCTTTCATATTTGGTAAAAATTTATTTCTTGCAAAAGTATTTGACATAACCGCTCTCTCAATTCCAGCACGCTCTTTACTCATGACAAAGTTATACCAAGCAAGTAGATCTCTTGCTTCATGTACATTTTTAGCATCTTTTGAGATAGCACCAATCATATTTAGAAAGATTGCATGCATATTTGTATAGTAAGCAATAACTTTTGCCCCACCCATACTAAGAGTCGTTGCCCCATCTCTAGTAGTTTGGAGTTTTGACAACTCTGTTAAACCTTTAGCTAAGTAGGATTTTGCTTCGCTGTTTAGAGTTGAAGTCCCTAGTGTTCTTAAAGTTTGTTTCATGATTTTTAGTTTTTTATCAGTAAGTAATCTTTGAGCAGGAAGTCGTTTTGTAAAGTTCTTACCTTTACTCCCCACATAACCTGCTGTTGCACCTCTCTCTTTTTGTGTCTCATGAACTAAGTTTGAGATAGCAACTGCAAGTTCAACTCTTTGTGCAGTTTTTGCATCACTTATTCTAAGCTCTTTGATTATATAGTTCTCAGTTTTTTTCAATAAACCAAGTTTTTTAGAGATAGTATCAAACCAATAAACAGAATCTATACCAAATCCACCAATAGATTTAGCATCTAAGATAATTTGTCTCATATTTTCAACTTCTGCAATCGCACTATGATTAAATGTTTTAGTGTAAAATGATTTTCCACTATCAGAAGCATACTCGTTGAAATTCACCATAAATGTATTTTGTGCTGAGATTAAATTAGTAAATTTTGATCTACTACCGTTTGTAAAATAATCAGTTGCAGTTATATTTGTACCAACAGCTCTCTCTATTCCAGCTCTCTCTTTTGCCATCAAAAAGTTAAAGTAAGCGATGATTTGTCTTGTAATCTCAGGAGATGAAGAGTAAGTAGATATTTTTACTATGGCATTTAAAAACTTTGTATTCATATTTGTATAGTAAGAGATAGCATCTTTAGTTTTTATATCTAATGAAGTGATTTGTGATCTGATAGAATTTACTTTCTTTGCATCATTTAGTGCATAACTTAAAGGGGTGTTGATTTTTGTATCGATGCTAGAGATATCTAGCTCTTGAAGTAGAGTTTTCAACTCACTTAGTCTTTTATCTGTAAGTTTTCTCTGTATTGGAAGTTTGTTCTTAAAGTTTTTACCACCACTGCCTAAGTATCCAGCACTCATCCCTCTCTCTTTTTGTGTTTCATGCAAAACTAAAGATATTGATGTAAGAAGTTGAGAAGTTTTTTCTATATTTTCTAAACTACTGACTTTTGAAAAAGAGGCATTTATCAGTATCATCGCCAATATGACAATTGTTAGAGTGGGTACGAAAGTTTGCAGAATGAGTTTCATTCTAATAGAGAGACTTTTAAACATAGGTGAAATCCTTAATAGAGATATTATTATAAGTTTAACATAAAATAATAGTTCAAATATGACATTATAATTGTTATTACTTAAACCCGAATTATACAATAGAGAATTAAAAATTTA
>JAYEKJ010000191.1:0-6739 GCA_034660975.1 Campylobacterota bacterium | reverse complement strand
GGAAATGATGATGATTTAGATAAACCAATCTCTGAGTATATGTCCTCTCCCCTAGAAACGGTGAGGTATGACACCTCAATAAAAGATGCCCTGAATTTTATACAAAAGAAACATTTTAAAAGATTAATTGTTACAAATTTTGATGGTGATATTATTGGTCAAATAACCCAAGAGGAGATAGTTGCAAAGGTTTATTCAAGATGGGCTGAGACCATGAGAGATAATGATGTTCAGCTAAGAGAGGTAAATAAACTTTTAGAGGCTCGTGCTACAAAATATGAAGCACTTTCATCTATTGATTCTTTGACAGGAATCTTCAATAGATCAAAATTTGAGTTAGAGTTAAGAATCGAGATAGATAGAGTTCATAGATATGATAGTGGTACTTTTTCATTAATCTTTTTTGATATAGATCATTTTAAAAGTATAAATGATAATTTTGGTCATCTAGAGGGTGATAATGCACTAAAAGAGATTGCTAAGTTGATTAAATCACATATTCGTTCAACAGATACATTGGCTAGATGGGGAGGTGAAGAGTTTGTTGTGATAATGCCTCAAACATCTTTAAAACAAATCCAAACTGTAGCTGAGATATTTCGTAAAGTGATAAGTGAGACCACTTTTAATCTTATTGGAAAAATTACATGTAGCTTTGGTGTAAGTGAGTTTAAAAAAGATGATAATGCACAATCTGTAATTCTTCGAGCAGATAAAGCGATGTATATGGCTAAGGAGAATGGTAGAGATAGAGTTGAGGTGATGGTGTAAATATGGAGTTAATTCCAATTCAAAATATCTTTTTTATGCTTTTCCCCTTGGCTGTGGTTGGATATTTTTACCATAGATGGGTTGATGATTCCAAAGAGATAATCTATGCAACTCTAAGGATGGTGATTCAACTAATCCTGATTGGATATGTTCTAATTTACATTTTCGAGAATGATTCATGGTATATAGGTTTATTCATAATTTTGTTTATGATAGGGATGTCGAGTTTTATTGTTTTAAGAAATATAGAGGAAAAAAACCTCTCTCTGTATTTTGTTGTCTTTTTTGCTATTGCTGTTGGTGGGAGTATCAATCTTATTTTAGTGATAGAGTTTGTTTTAGATTTAACACCATTTTATGAACCAAGATATGTTGTGCCGATAGCTGGTATGATATATGCAAACTGTATGAATGCTGTATCTTTAGCAGCAGAGAGGTATGAAAAAGAGTTGATTAACTCCTCTCATAAAGAGGCTCAGAAAATCGCTTTTAAATCCTCTATGATACCAAGGATAAATACATTTTTAGCAGTGGGAATCGTATCCCTTCCTGGGATGATGACAGGACAAATTCTCTCAGGAGTTGATCCTTTAGTAGCAATACGCTATCAGATTGTAGTGATGGCGATGATACTTGGGAGTTCTGGGATAAGTGTTATTGTTTATCTAAAAATGATTCAAAGATTAAAAAATAGAGCTTAATATGAGAGTTTTTATAAATATACTTAAAAAATTATTTTTACTATTAGCAAGTGGATATGTGGCTTTACTAGTTTTAGTATTTGTTTTTCAATCAAAGTTAATCTATTTTCCCTCTAAAAATTTAGATATCAATCCTGAGTTTATTGCTCTTAAATATGAATCTATAAATTTTCAAACTAAAGATAAAACTAAACTTCATGCTTGGTATATACCAAAAAATAGTGCAAAAACTACACTTTTTTTTCTTCATGGAAACGGGGGAAATATCTCTCATCGTCTTGATTCTATAAAACTATTTAATTCACTTAAAATGAATGTTTTTATTTTTGATTATAGAGGATATGGAGATTCTGAGGGTGTTGTTAATGAGCAAAATAGTTATGAAGATGCGATGGTTGCATGGGAATATCTTTTAAAAAATAAGAATCTAAAAGCTGAAGATGTGCTTATCTTTGGTCGCTCTTTGGGTGGAGCTATCGCTACTAATCTTGCTAGTAAAGTGAAACCAAAAGGGATTATTTTAGAATCTACTTTCACCACTATCAAAGAGTTAGCATCTGATATCTATCCATTTGTACCCCAACATTTAATCTACTTCTCTTATGAAACAACAAAATATTTAAAAAATATAAACTATCCTGTTTTGGTGATTCATAGTGAGGATGATAATATTATCCCTTTTAAGTATGGCGAGGCAGTTTTTAAAAATGCAAATGAGCCAAAATTTTGTAAAAATACAAGGTGGTCATAATAGTGGATTTTTAGATTCTTTACCCATCTATATACCTGCTTTAAAAAAATTCTTGCGAGATATAGATAGATGATAAAAAAATGGCGATTTATAGATACAGGGGTTGCAACAGCGAGATATAATATGGCTGTTGATGAAGCTCTTTTATCTAATTTTAAAGAGGGTGATTTACCAATTTTTCGGCTTTATGGATGGGAAAGTTCACTGAGTTTTGGACGATTCTCAAAACCTGCTAAGAATCTAAGTTTAGAGAAACTTCAAAAACAAAATCTCTCTTTTGTTCGCCGTATAACGGGTGGTGGAATTTTACTTCATGGTGGGGATATCTCTTACTCTTTGATTCTACCAAGAAAAAATCTCAAAGATATAGGTGTTAAAGAGAGTTACTCCTATCTGTGTCAGTTTCTAATCAATTTTTATGAAAAGTTAGGATTGGATGCTAAGTTTGCGAATGAGTTGAATCTTAATATCTCAAAATCAGATATATGTATGTGTGCTAATGAATCCTACGATATTATAATAGATGGAAAAAAGATAGGTGGAAATGCTCAACGATATACAAAAAATATATTGTTTCAACATGGCTCTATCCCTTTAACTCGGGATGGTGTTATTTTCAAAGATATTTTTTTAGATGAATCTGTTTTAGATAATCTCCCTAGTTTGGATAAGATGAAAAAAGATATAGAGAATCAACAACTCTCCTCTTTACTTATAGAAGCATTTACACAAAGTTATGATGTAGGTTTATTAAGTGATACTCTAAGCTCTTCAGAGTTATTAAGTACAGATGAACTTTTAAAATTAAAATATAGTAAAAAAAGTTGGAATATAGGTGGGAGTGTTGTATAATTATTTGATTGTCACTTAAAGGGGTCTAAGATGGTAACAACATGTATAGGTGAAATTTTAAAAGAGATGGATATTATAGCCGAGGAGCAGATTGAAGCAGCTCTTCATGTTCAAGTAGCTACTGATGATGCTCTTGGTGAGATTCTAGTTGATCTTAATTTTATCACAACAGATGAACTAGCTACTGCAATCGCTTTTCAAAATGAGCTTGAATATATTGATTTAGATAATTATGTCCCAATACCTGAAGTGTTGAAACTGCTTGATAAAGAGTTTGCTATGCTTCATATGTTGATTCCTTTAAAGATACAAGATGATAAACTTATAGTTGCAACCTCATGGCCAAATAAAGAAGAGACGAACATAGAGCTTCAAAAGAGAACCAACCATCAAATTGAATTTGTTATAAGTGATTCTACTACTATTGGTAAGTATGTGCAATTTTACTATGAACAGCTTGATAATTCAGTTGAAAATCAAATCAATGATATGATTAAACTCTCGGTGGTGGAAGAAAAAGTTGATGTAATATCTTTTATCGATTTAATTATTAACAACGCTATTAAAGATCGTGTATCTGATATTCATATAACACCTGAGAAATTTACATCACATATCTTTTTTAGAATTGATGGTGTACTTAAACACTACTACTCTATCCCGGAATCACTCCATGATCAGTTTATTGTGAGGATTAAAGTACTTAGTAAACTTGATATTGCTCAGCATCTATTGCCACAAGATGGAGATTTTAGTTATGAATTTTTACAAGAAAATTATAATATTAGAGTATCGAGTATCCCAACATTAAATGGTGAGAAGATAGCACTTAGATTGATGCCTGAAAATTTTAAACTCTACTCTCTTGAGCATTTAGGTTTTGAGGATGAATTAGTTGAAAGAATTAGTAAAGATCTTCATAAACCTAGTGGTATTATTGTTGTAATTGGGGCAAGTGGGAGTGGAAAAACAACCACAATGTATGCGATGTTAAGAAAAATCGATGTTTTGAGAAGAAATGTGATTAGTGTAGAGGATCCGGTGGAGTATCGTTTACCATTTGTAAATCAGATTCAGATTAATACTAGCACAAAATATACATTTGATAAAGCTCTCCACCATATTGCACGACAAGATCCGGATGTTATTGCTATTGGTGAGATTCTTGATGAAGAGACAGCAAAACTGGCTATAAGAAGTTCAGCAACTGGACATCTTATATTATCTACTTTATCAGGGAGTAGTGCTGTTACAACTATATCTCGTTTAAAAGATTTAGGAGTTGATAAGTATATGCTCTCGGATGGATTACTCAGTATAGTTTCACAAAAATTACTTAGAAGATTATGCAATGAGTGTAAGGAGGAGGTAGAGTTATCAAAAGATGAACTTATACAAAGCTTTACCGAATCTAAAGAGACAATCATCTCCTTAGAAGATGAGAAAATAAAAATATATAAAGCTGTTGGGTGTAAACATTGTAGAGATAGTGGTTATGCTGGAAGAATCAGTATCGTTGAGTTTTTTCAGGTTGATGATAATATTAGAGAGATGATAGAGAGAGATAAAAGTAGTACAGAGATTCAACATTATATACGCTCTGTTGGTTACAAAGATATGAAAGCAGATGCACTCCAAAAAGTTTTAAAAGGGGTTAGCTCTTTAGAAGAGGTTAAGCGTATAATTTAGCCAAAAAGTTGGAATAAAGATGCAAAATAGGATGAAACCAAAACCAGAGTGGTTACGAAAAAAAATCTCACCTAGTGTAAATAGAGAGTTAGAATCTATCTTTAGAGAATCAAAAGTGAATACAGTTTGCCAAGAAGCAATCTGTCCAAATATTAGTGAGTGTTTCTCTAAAAAAAATGCTACCTTTTTGATTCTAGGTACCATCTGTACTCGTGCTTGTAGTTTTTGTGCTGTTGCTAAAGGGCGTCCTCTTGCCCTAGATTCTGATGAACCTAAAAATGTAGCCTTAACTGTAAAACAACTCGGACTTAAACATGTAGTTATCACAAGTTCAACTAGGGATGATTTAAAAGATGGTGGAGCTGAACATTTTTGTAAAACTGTAAATGCTATCAAGTCTATGGATGATTCTATCGTTGTGGAGTTACTTATATCTGATATGAGAGAGGATGAGAATGCTCTCAAACTCATAGCAAATAGTGGGGTAGAGATAGTTGGACATAACTTAGAGACTGTCCCACGACTCTATGATATACGAAAAGGCTCAGATTATAATCGTTCCCTGCGAGTGTTAAAACTGCTTTCATCTTTAAACCCATCTATAAAAACTAAGAGTGGAATCATGCTTGGATTTGGTGAGAGGGATGATGAGGTGAAGATTCTTATGCAAGATTTATTAGATGAGGGTTGTAAATATCTAAGTATCGGTCAATACCTATCCCCATCAAACCACCATGCTAAAGTAGTTGAATATGTAAAACCTGAACGATTTGAGTATCTAAGAAAACTTGGAATGGAGATGGGTTTTGAGTATATAAAATCTTCACCATACACCCGTAGTAGTTATATGGCACATGAGTATATGGAGTGTGGTGTTTGAGATGAAAATTTATGAAGTTGTTGTTGTTTTAATGATTGAAAGATTAGGTGATGAAAATCCACCTTTTTCTTTGTCAATGTTTGTTTTATTTTGTTTCTGTTGTTTGGTGCTATGTTTAAGAGTGACACAGCTTTAATTTTATACATTACTCCGTAAGGTATAAAATTTAACCAATGTCCCAGCGTTATTTCAGTTGAATCCACTTCATATAAGAAGATAAGTAACAGTTTTTTTATTGGAGTTAAAAAGCTTTTTTGCTATTTACATATATTATAATAATTTAAAAAGGGGTTGTTATGGAAGTGCAAATATCTGTTAAAGAGGATAAGGCTGAACTATTTTTACAAATAATAAAAGAGTTTAAAAATGATATGATTGAAAAATTTAAAATACTAGATAATGACTTTGTTAGTGATGATGAACAAAAAGAAATTGAAGATATTTTAAACTCCAGAACTATGGAGGACAAGGAAGTAGCTACTTCAAAAATAGTTACAATAGAACTTTAAATGACCAAAAAAATAAAAATAACTTATCTTAAAAAAGCAAACAAGTTTCTTTCAAAGAATAGTAATATTATAACTGAGTCTGAAGTTGATAGTTTAATGATACTAGCTATAAAAAAGAAAATATATAATTTAGATGTAAGTCTTGATATTAAAGATTTAAAAATAATTTAAATGGTAAATCAAGAGTTAGAAAAGGAAAAATAAGAATAATTTTTGAATTAAAAGATGAAGAGATAGTTATAGAAACAATAGTAGAAGATATTGATTTTAGAGGTAATGTATATAATTAGAAGTAAGTAAAAGTTTTTTTCATCCCCACAATTTGGAGTCAAGATGAGAGAGTATGAAGTTGTAGTTATCGGGGCTGGACCTGCTGGGTATCAATCTGCATTAGAGTTAGGTAAGGCTGGTGTTAAGGTGTTACTTATAGACAGAGCTAAAGAAAATATTGGTGGGACTTGTTTAAATGTTGGGTGTATCCCAACTAAGAGTTACTTAGAGTCTGCTTCGTTTATATCTAAGATTCCCCACTTTAAAGAGATGGGTGTTGATTTGGATTTTAGTGGTTTAAATCTTGAACAATTAA
>JAYEKJ010000190.1:0-6762 GCA_034660975.1 Campylobacterota bacterium | reverse complement strand
TTAAGCATTATGGTGTGAGTTTAAGTGATGCAATCAATATGTTTTTAACTCAATCTGTTATGGAGAGAGGATTACCATTTGAGATGAAAATACCAAACGATGAAACCATCAGAGCGATTGAAGATGCAAGAGCTGGTATTAATGGAGATGTTATCACGATGGAAGAGTTAGAGAAAGAATCTAGTCAATGCTTACAATAAGATGTCAAAAACCTTTCCTTAAAGATTTATCCAAAATAAAAATGAGTAATCAGCATTATTCAAAATATATTACCTATCTTGCCAAACTCATAAATAAAGAAGAACTACCACCAGAAGCAAGAGACCATGCTCTAACTGGAAACTATCAAGATACAAGAGAGTTCCATATAAGTGGTGACTTACTTCTCATTTATTTAACTACTGAAGTAGAGTTAGTTTTGATTAGAATTGGTACTCACTCTCAACTATTTGACTAAAGATATTGCTAACGCATTTGGTGTGTAAGTAATAGCGTTACTCTAACGACTTATAGAAGGCGTTATAACAAAGAGTAGGGCACCATACTCATTTTAACATTCTTTTTCGCATTTATGGAGCATATAGAGGAAATATCGCTATAATTAGAGTAATATTTAAGCCATAAGTAGTGACTTACGCAGTGGGTGTCCCACGACAAACACAGTGTGTTTTTTAGGAGTGTTTAACACCCTCTAAATACCGTTGGGTAGGGTAATAGAGAGGTTCTTAGCCTCTTAAATAGAATTGGTGTGTATGTAGATTTACCCCTCTTAAACCTCGTAATATAAGGGTTTAGTTGGGTATTTTGTCTGTTCGAATCTCACCGAAACCACCATAAATATGGACTATAAACCTCTATTTATACTTAATACTTCAACGCCTCTGGCTTTCCAAAATAATACCCTTGGGAATAATCAACACCAAGTTCATTTAAAATATTGAATATATTTTCATTCTCAACAAATTCAGCTATTGTTTGTATGTTTTGTTTTTTAGCAAAATCCACTATTGTCTCAACTACATCTAAAGAAAATTTATCATTTTCTATATTTTTAACTAAACTACCATCTATTTTGAGTATATTTGGCTGATAATCAAGTAAGCGTTCAAAGTTGGAGTATCCTGCTCCAAAATCATCTATCGCTATTTTGACACCCATATTTTTAACATCTTGAATAAAAGATTTTATAAGTTTAAAATCTTTTACATCTTCATCTTCTAAAAGTTCAAATACAACTCTATGGAGTTTCCCTTTATTTATACTAAGGAGTTCAAAAATTTTCTCTCTTGTTAAGCGTTTTTCTATATCTAAAACAGATATATTTATACTAATATCCATATCTGTATATTTTAATGCTGCAAAAGAGTTTTCAAGTACCATCGCTGTTATCTGAGAGTAGTATTTACCTTTTTTCGCAGTTTCTAAAAAGAAAAATGGAGATAAAATCTTCCCATCTTCATCTATCAATCTAACTAAAGATTCATACTTTTCAATTTTTTTTGTTTTATTGTTAATAATAGGTTGGAAATAGGAGATAATTTTAAAATTATCAATAGCTTTTTTAATTATTTTAATAGTGTTGAGATTTTTCAGAGCTTCATCATACTCTTTTTGAACTAAATTATTTGCAACTATAAAATCTTGTTTGTTATTACAAATTTGTTTTAAACCATATTTTGCATTTTTTAAAGCATCCACCCCGTAAGCAAAACTAACAACTACTGATATATCATAATTTATATCACAAATATTTAATTTAAAGTCATTTATAGAGTTTTGAAATTTTTTTAGCACTTGAATTATATTTTCTTTTTCTAAGTTACAATGCTGTTTATTTTTTGCAAGTGCATATTCCCCATCATCCAAAGAAAAAACTTTTTTAAAAGCTAATTCATTTGGTATATGTTTTAAAATATCTTTTGAAAATTGATCTTCTATTTTTTCTGATATTTTTATACCATAAAATTTTTCTATATCATCAAATGCTTCTATTTTTAGGAGCACAATTACAGTTTCATCACAAGATTCAACTAAATCATGAAGCTGTTTTTTCGGATTCATAATATCTGTAATATCATCTCTTACTGATATATACTCCATTATCTCATCACTTTTATTAAGTATTGGTTTGACAGTTGTTTTTAGATAGTAACTATTGCCACTTTTATTTAAGTTTCTTACAGTGCCATACCAAGTGGTTTTTCTTTTTTTTATGGTATCCCACATATCTTTAAATATCTCTGTTGGCATATCTGGATGTCTAACAACATTATGATTTTTCCCAATTAAATAATCTCTTGTATGTCCAGATATCTCACAAAACTTATCATTAACATAAGTTATTTTTCCATGTATATCAGCTTTTGAGACCGTTAAGTTTTTGTCTGTTACCTCTTGATACTGATGAAATAAATTAAATTTTTTCTCAGTTTCATTTTTAATTACTAATTTTTGTATCAATTTTTCTAATATTTTTTTAAATTCATTTATATCTAGTGGCTTTAGTAAGTATCCATCTACATCTAAGTTTATACTTTTTATAAAAATTTCAGGTTTATTATTAGCTGACAATATAATTACGGGTAAACTAGCGTCAATATCTCTAATTTTAGCAATAAGATTCAAGCCATCTAATTTAGGAAGATTGGTATCTATAATAATTAAATCTATACTATTATTTTTAAATTTTTTCAGAGCATCTTCCCCATCAGAAGCTATTATAATCTCATTAAAAAAATCTTTAAATAGAGGTATATTTATTTCTCTTATAGATTCATCATTTTCAGCATAAATAATGTTTAAATTAGATGAATATTTTATTATGTTTGTAGTGTTCAATATTACAGTCCTTAATTATCGGACGGATTATATCATAAAAACTTACAACAATATCAAATTACATATAATAGGTTATGCAAGAAGTCTAATAATTAAAATAGATCTGCATGACCAAAAAATACATTATATTTTTTATTTTTTCTCATATTTTCTAAAATTGTTTTAGCTTTTAGTTTTGTTTCTTTATCAAAGTATATAAGCATATTTCTTGAAAATACAAAATCAAATTTTCCTATATCTTTAAATGAGCTATCAAAAAGATTAGTTACTCTCAAAGATACTAGTGATTTTATATTTTGATTTAAAACATACTTAGAATCAACTTGAGTAAAATATTCATTTATAATCTTAGAAGATAGTTTTCTAAGGTTTCTTTCACCATATATTGCAATACTAGCCTTAGAGATAGCATCTGAATTAATATCAATTCCAACTATACTAAAACTAGATGGAGATAACCCAGCTTCAAGAAGTGCAATAGCGATAGAGTAAGGCTCTTCACCAGTTGCACATGGAGCAGATAAAATCTCTACCTTAGAGTTAGAGTTTTTTACTAACTTTACTAACTCCTCTATCTGTTTAAACTCTCTATAAAAAAATGTTTCATTAGTTGTTAAGTGGTCTATCAGCTCTTGTTTTATAATAGAATTTGTTTTAATATCTTTTAGAAGTTTTGAAAATGATGCTATTTTTTTTTGCCTACAAAAAGAGATAACTTTATTTTTTAAGATACTTATATGATTATCAAAAGTTATCCCTGTTTCACTGTGAAAATAATTTGATAAAGGGAGAATATCATTGTATTCCTCTTTTATAACCTCTCTACTCTCCCCTATCACTGGTTCTACATCTTTTTTCTTAAAAAAATTAAACATCACAAAACACACTTATTTTTTTTACAATTTTATCTATATTTTCTATCTCAATATTTGGTACCAATAATCTAGCACGACTTGGCATCCCATCAACAATGGCACTCTCTGCACTCTCTGTTACACACCTAGCACCATTCAAGTTTAGGTCTTTACAACCAGCTACACCATCATCACCAATTCCGGTTAAAATAACACCCATCATCTCTAGATCTTTACAAAGTGGAATAAACGAATTGAATAAAATATCTATGTTTGGATTATAGGAGTTATGAGCAGATTCTTTTTTAGAAAAAAATAGCTTATTAGAATCTATATTTAAGCTTGTTTCACCTTCACATAAGTAGATAAAATTATTTTCTAAAGTTTGATTATTTTGTATTAGTGATATTGAGTTTTGAGAACTATTTTGAAGTCTTGAAACAAAACTGTTCATAAATCCATTAACCATATGTTGCGCAATTATAATAGTTGTATTTTGAAGTTTTGGAAGTGCCTTTATAATTTTTTGAATCTGCCCAGGTCCTCCTGTTGAGGCACCTATAAGGACAATTTTTTTAACTTCTAAAAGTTTCAAGTTTATTATTTAACTCATCAGTCATAGTGTTTAGATGTTCAGCTGCTGCTGCTATCTCCTCTACACTTCTTGCATTAGTTGATGAAATATTATTTATCTGTTCCACTTTATCTACAATAAGTACAACATTTTTACCTGTTTTTTCAAAATCTACAACTGTTCTATCACTCGCACTAACTGCTTCATTAACGATATCTACAGTTTCATTAATTCTATCTTCAACACCCTGTGCAATATTTGTTAGAGATTGTATCTCCTGTGCATTTATACTCATTTTTGTAGAAGCATCACCAATAGACTGAACAACGACGCTTATCGTTGCATTTATCTCTGATAATGTTTTTTGTGTTCTCTCTGCAAGTTTACGAACCTCATCAGCAACAACAGCAAATCCTCGACCATGCTCACCAGCTCTTGCTGCTTCGATAGCAGCATTTAGTGCAAGTAAATTTGTTTGATCTGCAATATCAGAGATAACAACTAGTACAGTTTTAACCTCCTCTGCGTCATGAGAAAGAGTTTCCATACTATGTGCTAACTCCTCCTCTGCTTCTGCCGTCTCTTGAACTTTAGAAGTGAGTGTAATCACCTCATCTCTTGCAGTTTCTAAGTTTGTATTAGCTTTTACAATATCCTCTTTAGATTCTTGTGCATCAGATATTGCACTTGATATTTCACCTTGTACATCTCTTGCTTGTGATGTTGCTTCCTCTACAATAGAAACAGAACTTTCTACATTATTTCCAACACTTAAAGCTGTAGTGGAAAGCTCATGTGAAATAGCAACATTTTCACTTGAAGAGTTTTTAGTATTATCAATTAGTGATCTTAATGATTCTACAAACTCATTAAAATCTTTAGCCATCATCCCCATCTCATCATTAGAAGATGCATCAAGTTTTTTAGTTAAATCTTGATTCTGTGAAACATAATGGATATGGTTATGCATTCTAACTAAGGCTTTTTCAAACACTCTAGTTAAAAGAAAACCTGAGATATTCATAAAAAGGATAAGAAAAATTATCGATATAACAAGTCCAGTGATTACGGTATGTTCATGCTCTAGTGCTGTGTGGGTTGATTTTTCAAGAAGATGTTCCATTATAGAAGCGATATGAATAATCTCTTTTTCCATATTATGAAGTAATGGTTCTGTTTTTTCTAAATGTAGTGCAATATCAGTATGATTAGAGTTAGTTAAACTATGCTCTAGCTCTTTAACTAAAACCTTATACTTATCTTGCTCCTCTTTTAGATGTTTAAAAATAGTAAACATCTCATTATACTTAGCCTTTACATCAGGTTCATGAGAGTGTTCTATTGCACTTTTTAGTGTTTTAAAAACTTTTTGTAACTTCTTATCAGTATCTTTTTCCACCTCTGCTAAATGGTGTTGAACATCCTTAAAAGCTTTAGAGTGAATATCATCAGCATGTAGTAAAAGTTGGTAAGTTAATATCTCCTCCATCAAAATATCTTTTTCAAGCTCCATTACTAAACTATTTAGTGGCACTTGATATTCAGATATCTCCTCTAGCTCACCACCTATTGAATCTAGGTTTGTATAAATCATTGTAGATTGAACGATTACTGCCATAATGATAACAAAAAATGTCATCTGTATCTTTGTAATAAGTTTCATTCAAAACCCTGTTATGTAAAATTTAACGGATTATACCTCAATTAATATATCATTATCCTGTTATTTATCAATTTTTAACATTATCACTAATAAATCTCTTTAACTCTTCCAACTTCTCCACTCATAAGCCTTACTTTTATACCATGATGATGATTTGGAGACTTTGTCAAAATATCTCTAACGATTCCATCTGTTAAAAGTCCACTTTGTTGATCTTGCTTTAAGACAATTGCTACACTATCACCATGTTTTATATTTTTTCTTATCGTTGCATCTAACATATTTTTCTCCTGTAATTTTAGATAATCTTATCATAAAGTAGTATAATTTAAAATAGATTAAGATCTTGAGTTAGGAGTTACAATGACTAATATAGAAGAGAGAGTTAAAGAGTTAGAACTAATTTTTAAACTAACAAAAGATATAGTGATTATTAGTGATAGTGGAAATAGATTAGTGAGTGCAAATGACGCTTTTTTTGAATTTTTCAACCAATTTAAAAATCTAGATGAATTTAATAAAAAGTATAGTTGTATTTGTGAACTATTTGAAAAAATAGATAAAGATAATTATATCTATAAAAATGAAAAAGTTAATGAAAAAACTGGATGGAGTATATATTTAATGCTCACGGCAAAAAGTTAAAAGCAAATATTATAAAAAACAATCAAGAGTATATATTTAATATATTGGTATCTGTACTAGATAAAGGGAAATATAAATATATAATCACCATGTCAGATACAACTGCAATAGAGCAAGAAAATATACTCCTAGAAAAACTGTAAAAATACAACAAAAGTATATCAATCTAAAAAAAAGAGTACATCTAC
>JAYEKJ010000189.1:0-25945 GCA_034660975.1 Campylobacterota bacterium | reverse complement strand
ACAGCAGAGATTCCAAAAGATATTAGAGCTGATAAAAATATTCCTCCAAAAATAGATACAGAGATTTCACAAATTGTAAAATCGCAAAATAGAGTTGAAAATATAATAGAACAAAGGGTACAAACAAAACAGTTCAAAGTTGAGGAAAAAACTCAAAAATCAAGAGCTACTGAAACTTTACAATCATTACTCCGTGGAGAGAAACCTTCAATCAACCCTCAAATATTTACTCCAACTCCTTCATCACCTTTATCAACTGCTACATCAGAAACAACTAAGGGCTTAGAATCACTTTTACATTCAGAAAAAAGTGATAATTCAACTTTATCAAAATTAGATGGTCTATCTACAAACAAAGTAGATAGTTTTGAAGTGAAAGTAAACGAAGCAAAGCAGATGATAAGATATTTATCATCAGATGTTAAAACAGCGATAGAGGATTATAAATCACCTTTTACAAGAATCAAGCTTCAACTAAATCCACAAAAACTTGGGGATGTAGAGGTCACTATGGTTCAAAGGGGAAGTAATTTACATGTGAATATTAGTTCAAATACCGCTGCTATAAATACACTCGCTATGAATATGAATGAGTTGAGAGTTCAGTTAAACAATAGTGGAATAAATAATGCTACGATAAATTTTAATAATACAACACAAAATAGTGATACAAGTAGTGGACAACAACAGCAAAATAATCAACAAGAGCAACAAAAAGCTCGAAGAGAATATAATTATTTTGATAATAGAGAAGATACAAACGAAGAGATATTAAACTCGTTAGAGATTGTAGTTCCAAACTACGCATAATAAGTTCTTAGGAGCTTAAAGGATAAATTATGGCAATCAATGCAATAGGTCAAAATGTAGCTGTTTATGGAGAATATGACGATAAAAAAGAGGTTGAAGATAAAACTGTAATGGATAATGATGATTTTATGATGTTACTTTTAGCACAGATGCAACATCAAGATCCAACTGACCCGATGGATAGTTCAACAATATTAACGCAAACATCTCAATTAGCAACTATGGCGGCAGCTGATGATACAAATAATGCTTTAGCTGAATTATCAACTAGTTTAACAAATCAAGATCAATTTTCCACGATTGCTGCTATTGGAAAAACAGCAGATTTAGGGAGCGATGCTATCGCCTTAGATGATGGTGAGAGTACTTCATTTGAAGTATATTTTCCCCAAGATATAGCTAATGGAGTGGTAGAGATCACTGATTTTCAAGATAATGTAGTTGCTACAATAAAAATTGATATGACAGAAGATGATGCAGATGGAAATCCAGTAGATGTTGATAAACTAAATGCTGGTGTATATCAGTTTACATGGGATGGATCAGATCTAGATGGTGGTTCTGTAGAGCCGGGTATTTACCGTGTAAATGCACAATATACAGATCCAAATGGAGATAGTCAAACAACAAGACTCGGAGCATACCCTATAGAATCAGTAAAATTTGAGGAGGGTTCTGCATACGCAAAACTAGGTTCAAATTATGTTCCAATGGGGAATATAAAAGAGATATATTAAGGATTACTTATGTTAACTCAAGCATTTTATACAGGATTATCTGGTCTTAAAAATAGTGGCACAGCAATCGATGCAATCTCTGATAATATTGCCAATGTTAATACAGTTGGTTATCGTGGTTATGATGTTGAATTTTCTTCAATGTTTGAAGAGGTACTAGCAACATCTGGAAATATAGATTCAACACAAAATAGTGTTGGGATGGGTTCTCAAGTTCAGGTGACATCTATGATCGCTGGTAACGGCTCTTTAACGCTAACAGATAGAAGCACAGATTTGGCGATAAATGGCGATGGTTGGTTTGGAATTCAAGGTAACAGCAACACTCTTTATACTCGTGCTGGTAATTTTACATTTGATGTTAATAGTGATTTGGTTACAACTGATGGTTATCATGTTATGGGTACATTAGCTGGAAACATAGAGGGGGAGCTTTTAACCAAAAAAGTTGATACTATTGCATTAAGTGATGTCTCACAACAAAAACCTTTAAATTTCCCAAAAGTGTTGACTTATCCAGCAGAACCAACTGCTAATGTAGAGTTTTTAGGAAATATTGGCTTTGGTGAGCAAGATATAGTTATGAGTTCCTCTGTTATTGATTCTCAAAATAATAGAAATAAACTAGAACTTAGATTTAGTATAGCAGAGACTCAGGTACCACCTGGAACTCAATGGAATGTTAGTGCTACAACTCAATCTTTGGATGGCTCAGTAAATTATGACACTCAATCTGGAACTATATCATTTGATGAAAAAGGGGCATTAGTCTCAAATAGTTTAACTACAATAGATAATAATGGTTCTATGGTTAATATTAATTTAGGGGAAGGCTTTACTGGGATAGTTTCAATAGATAGTACTAATCTAACATCATCTAGTGTTGCAGATGGTAATATTGGTGGTGATTTAATTGGTTATGAAGTAAATAAAAATGCTGAAGTTATAGCAACTTTTACAAATGGGATGCAGAGCAGTGTGGGTAAAGTCGCAGTTTTTCACTTTCAAAACAATCAAGGTTTAGAGAGGATAGATAGTAGTAAATTTAGTATAAGTTCTAATAGTGGTGATGCTATATTTTATCAAGATTCTGAGGGTAACAATATTTTAGGAACAGATATACAAAATTTCCAGTTAGAAAATTCAAATATTAAAATGGAAGTTTCATTAACAGAGTTGATTGTACATCAAAGATCTTATGATGCTAACTCAAAATCTTTAACAACTGCAGATGAGATGATGCAAAAAGCTTTAAGTATGGACGCTTAGTAGAAAAATGATAAAACTGGAACATTAAATGCTTATTGTTTATACTATATAGATAAAGGATTTAAAATGTTAAAGTCATTATATTCCGGTATATCTGGACTACAATCTCATCAAGTAGGGATGGATGTAGAATCAAATAATATTGCAAATGTTAATACTACTGGTTTTAAATATTCAAGAGCCAATTTTTCAGACCTTTTAGCACAAACAAAATCAATTGCGACAGCTCCTCAAGGTTCACTTGGTGGTAAGAATGCTGTACAGATTGGTCTTGGTTCAAGTGTAACTTCAACAACTACAATCTTTTCACAAGGTTCTATCCAAAGTACTGATAAAAATACAGATGTTGCTATTCAAGGGGATGGTTTTTTTATATCATCTCCAGATTCAGGAAATACTTATAAATATACTAGAGCAGGTGATTTTAAATTTGATGCTGCTGGTAATTTTGTTGATAATAATGGTTATTTGATTCAAGGTTGGGTAAAAGATGATGAGATGGGTGTGGTTGATACAACAGCTCCAATAACAAATATTAAAATTGCTCCTGGATTAACTACTCCAGCTGCACCTACTACAGAGGTAGTATTAAAAGCAAATTTGAACTCTGGTTCAGAAGTGGTAAGTTACTCTCCTGCCTACACAGTTGCTAGTGGTGCTGCAGCTGCAAACCCACTTATTCAAGCAGTTGATGGAGATGGATTTCCAATCGCTTCAGGTGATTTAGGTGCAATGTTTAATGCAGAGGGTGAAGGGTTTGCACTTCAAAAAGATCAAGGTGTTTGGGTTTCATTTTTAAGTTCTACAAAAACTGATGGTGGTGCTGTTGCTTCTGGTGATGCTGAACTTGATGTAACATTTACTTTAGATGATGGTACTACAAAACAGATTACAACTACTGGTGGAGATGCGGGTAATAGTGAATCTGATAATGCTTTTCGGTATGTTTCTGCAATAAATGCCCAAACTTCTACAACTGGAGTTACAGCCTCTTATGATAGAGTAAATAATAAAATAGATTTATCAAATACAAATGGAAGTTCATCACAATCTCATAATATAAATATAGCTGCAGGTGGTGCTAATAGTGGTTTATCTGCCGGTACACAAACTGTAACAACTGCTTATAAATATCAATATGATCCATCTGGTGCTATTGCAATTGCCGATTCAGATAAAACATTTAGAACAATAGCTCAACTTCGTGAAGCTCTTGAGGTTCAAGCAAATGCTCTTGATGTAGATGGTGATGGTGTTATAAATGAGAGTAATATAGAGATAAGTGTTAATGCTCAGGGTAAAATAGAGATAGCAAATCCTGGTGGTGGAGATGATTCTTATGATATGAATATTAAAGTAAGTTCGATAACCGGAGCTGGAATAACAGAGAATGTCCGTTTTACTAACAATATGGATGCTTTAAGCTCAATTATTCCAGTTGGTAATTCAAAAGCATATTCACAAAGTTTTAATGCGGCTACACACTCAAGCTCAATTGATGTTTTCGATTCCTTGGGTTCTAAACATACTGTAAAAATGGATTTTAGAAAAACAATTGTTGATACTGAAACGGGTAGTACTTGGGAGATGCATGTGACTGTACCAAATCCAGCAACAATTGATACAGTGGAGCCTTTTAACTCAAAAAGTGGTCAAGTTCGTTTCAATAACGATGGTTCAATAGCTGGATATAGCCCACCAAATATCTCTTTCTCAGCTAATAATGGTTCAGCTCCAAATCAGCAAGTATCTCTTAGTTTTGGTAACACAAGTGGATTTAATGGTATGACAAGTTTTGATAGTAACTCAGCAACATCTGGTATATCACAAGATGGCTTCACTGGTGGTGATTTGATTGATATTAGAATCGATCAAACAGGTACAGTTGTTGGATCATTTTCAAATGGTCACTCTTTTGGATTAGCTCAAGTTGCAATGGCGAAGTTTACAAATAATGAGGGTTTATCAACTGAGGGTGGAAATGTATATGTTCAAACTGCCAACTCAGGAGACCCTATCATCGGAACAGCAGCTACATCAGGGCGTGGATTTATCCAATCATCTTCATTAGAATCATCAAATGTTGACCTTTCTCGTTCATTAACTCAGCTGATTATTGTTCAAAGGGGTTATCAAGCAAATGGTAAGGTAATTACCACTTCAGATACACTACTTGAAACACTTATTGGATTAAAACGATAATCCAGTAAACTTCACTTTGGAAGTTTAGAGGTGTCTTTTAGTTTTAAGTAAGGGTGATTTTTCACCTATATATCTTTTATCTAAAATTTTTATCTCACACTCTAGCCAGATATCAAACTCTATATAAACTCTTTTTTGAGCCTCTTGAATCAAAAATATAGCATCATCAAATGTTCCAGAATCTACATTAACTAAAAAATTAGCATGGACTTCACTAAACTTCATCCCACCAACTCTTTTACCCTTGAGCCCAACAGCTTCAATAAGTCGTCCAGCATAATCACCATCTGGATTCTTAAAACAGCTTCCAGCACTAGGGTTTCGTGGTTGATTTGAACGCATCTTTTTAAATAATTCAACTTTTTCTTTTTCAAATCCATATTCTATATTAAATAAGCTCTCTAATATAGGTGTATTGATATTTGTGAATCTATATCCAAACTCTATATTTTTTTTTTGTTTTATCCCATCACAAGTTGTGATACTGTGGAGATTATTAAAGATTTCATACTCTTTTAATCCTGCATTCATATAAATCAATCCACCTAGCTTACCTGGTAAATGGGAAAGAAATTCAAAATTTTTTATATTGTTTTTTTTACAAAATGAGGCAATTTTTCCAGATGGTGTAGCTCCACCAATCTTTAATTTATTATCTTCTATTTTAATATAGTCATATTTTTTATCAAGCATCAATAGAGGGGGAGTTTGTATGCCTACGAGGATGTTATTACATGAACCTATAAGATAAAACTCTTTTGAAAAATCATTGCAGTTCTCTAAAAGTGATACATTAAAAGTATCCCCTATCTTGATAGAGGAGTATTTAGAAAAATTTATCTGCTTAGTGTTCATCTATTCTACAAATGTTGGGATGAGATTAAAAACATTTGTTGTAAAGTCAATCATAGAGTTAAGCATCCATGGCATAGTTAAAATTATAACAAGCACTATCCCTAAAATCTTAGGGATAAAAGACAAGGTCATCTCATTGATTTGTGTTGTAGCTTGAAAAATACTTACAGCTAAACCTAAAAACATACCAGTAAGAAGAGCTGGAAGAGCAAGTAAAAGAGCTATTTTAAATGTTTCGACGCCAAGTCCTATGAGTTTTGCTTCCATTCTTTATGAGTTCCTAATCTCTTTATACTCAGTTGGAATCATATAATCTTCCACTTTTACTGGGATATCATAAAAACCGTGCTTATAGCCAAGCTCAAAAAGTTTGTCGATAGCTTTGTATTGAATCTCACTTAGCGTTATTGATTCATCATTTGCATAAAGTTCAAGATATTTATCTAAAGTTGGAGCATCGATTCTAACTAAATCTCTCTCAATTAACATCTTAGATAATCTATCTTTATGATCCCTTGCAACTTTAACAGCTTTTGTAAGTGTAGCCTCATAATCTATAGCTTTGTTAAGTGGAAGTGAACGACGAATTGCCATACCACCAAGAGGAAGAGGTAGATCATCACCAGCTAACTCTTGCCAAATATCCCACATCTCTCTCTCAACTTCAAGAGAAGAATCGTAAGTAAGAATCGATTCGTGAATCAAAACACCTGCATGAACTTTAGCATCAATCACAGCTTGTTCAATATCTAAAAAGTTCATATAAGTGATTCTAGCATCAGGATATGCGATACGAAATAACATAGCATTCGTAGTGTGTTCACCACTCAGTGCAACTCTGAAATTTCGTTTAAGTTTTTCACCTTTTCTTTTTATCAGTTTAGGACCATAACCCTCACCAAAACTTACAGCAGTTCTTAAAGGTGCATAATCATCTTTTATATGTGGATAGAGTGCAAAACTGATAGCAACTATGTCATAAACACCATTAAGTGCGTCAACATTTAGTGTTTGAATATCTTTAGCAATGTTGTCAAACTGAGTATCTTTCATATCTACCCAACCAAATTTTATGGCATAGTACATAAAGATATCATCAGCATCCGGGGAGTGAGCAATTAAAGTTTTTTTCATAAAGATGATTTTAACTAAATAAGGATAAAATTCCACATAAATAAAATAATATGACAATTTGCCATATTTTTAAACTAGTAATTAAAATCTATATATAATGAGTGAAAATTTAATATAAGTGAGCCAAAGATGGACGCAAACAAACAAAAATCATTAGACTTAGCGATGAAGCAGATAGATAAAGCATTTGGTAAGGGTGCGTTGATGCGTCTTGGTGATAAAAACATTGAACCAGTACAAGCAATTAGCACAGGTTCTATTGGGCTTGATTTAGCATTGGGGATTGGTGGGATTCCTCAAGGTCGTGTTATTGAGATTTATGGACCTGAATCTTCTGGTAAAACAACCTTAGCACTTCAAATAACTGCAGAGTGTCAAAAAAATGATGGTGTTTGTGCATTTATAGATGCTGAACATGCTCTTGATGTTGTTTATGCTAAAAATCTTGGTGTTGATGTTGAGAATCTTTTAGTTTCTCAACCTGATTATGGTGAACAAGCTCTTGATATTGTTGAGACAGTAGCTCGTAGTGGGGCAGTTGATTTGATAGTTGTAGATTCTGTTGCTGCTTTAACTCCAAAAGTTGAGTTAGAGGGTGAGATGACAGATCAGCAAGTGGGTGTTCAAGCTCGTTTAATGTCTAAAGCTCTTAGAAAACTTACAGGTGTTTTAAATAAAATGAACTGTACAGTTATTTTCATCAATCAACTTCGTATGAAAATTGGTATGATGGGTTATGGTTCTCCTGAGACTACAACGGGCGGTAATGCACTGAAATTTTACGCTTCTGTTCGTATAGATGTTAGAAGAATTGCATCTCTTAAACAGGGTGAGAGCCAAATTGGTAATAGAGTTAAAGCAAAAGTTATTAAAAATAAGGTAGCCCCTCCTTTTCGTCAGGCAGAATTTGATATAATGTTCGGTGAAGGTATCTCTAAAGAGGGTGAACTTGTTGATTATGGTGTAAAATTAGACATTGTAGATAAAGCAGGTGCTTGGTTTTCTTATGAAGAGACAAAACTTGGTCAGGGTCGTGAAAATGTTAAACAAAAGTTTAAAGATGAACCTAAGTTAGCCAAAGAGATAGAAGAAAAAATAAAAGTAGCTATGGGTGTGAGTGATGTTATGGTTATGGACACCTCTGAGATACAAGACTCAGATACAGCTGATTAATATATAAATGGTTGAGTTTTACTATAAGTTTTTTCAAAAAAACTATAAGTCTAAAATCAAACAATTAATACAAGATTTAGAAAAACTTATAAATATTGAAAATATTAAATTAAGTAAAAAGTATGAAATATATTGTGATTCAAAATATATTTCTACTTTAAATGATAAACAATGGCAAAAATTGAATCAGATTTATTTTACATTACAAGTAAATAAATCTATTTTATCTTCTACACTTTTAAAATTTATAAACAAAGATAATAAAGATACTCAAAAATTTACTTTTATAGATACATTTGCAGGATGTGGAGGGCTAAGTTTAGGGGTAGAGTTAGCAGGATTTAACCCTGTTTTTGTAAATGAGATAGAGCCTAAATTTTTAGAGACTTATTATTTTAATAGAGACTTGTCATTAGATAACTATTTTTGTGATGATATAAAAAAATTAGTTGATAATTTTGAACAATATAAAGATAAGTTTATAAATACTGATTTATTTATTGGTGGTCCACCTTGTCAAGGATTCTCTATGGCTAATAGACAAAGAATTATTGATGATCCAAGAAATCAACTCTACAAATATTACTTAGACTTATTAACTTTATCTCATCCAAAATTTTTTATAATGGAAAATGTTAAAGGGATGATGAATAAGTCTGAAGAGATTAAAAATAACTTTTTTGAAAAATTAGGTCAAACTTATACGATAGAAATTATTTTACTTAACGCAAAAGACTTTGGAATTCCTCAAAATAGAGAAAGGGTGTTTGTTATAGGAAGTAGAATAAAAAATGCTCCTGCTTCTGCAATTGTGAAAGATATTCAATCAGAAAAAGAAAAGTCTCAGTTTTTCAATCTCAAAGATGCATTATTAGGGTTAAGTGAACTTGAACCCAAGAGAGTGAAAAATTCATCAAAATTAGAAAATGAAAATATTGGTTATAAATTTAAAAAGTACATATATAAGAATACACCTTATGAAAAATATTTAAATAATAATAAAACAGAATATCTATCTAATCATATTAACAGATATAACAATGATAGAGATATTGAAATATTTACTAGACTACCACAAGGACAAAACTCACTGCATAGTTCTATTGAAGATATAATGCCATATAAGACTAGAAATCATATGTTTAAAGATAAATATTTTAAATTAGATGAAAATAAGGTTTCAAAAACTATAACATCTCATATGAAAATGGATTGTAATATGTATATACATCCAAATCAATCAAGAGGACTAAGTCCTAGAGAATCAGCTCGTATTCAGACTTTTCCAGATGATTATATTTTTATGGGAGCTAATAATACTTGGTATGCACAAATTGGTAATGCTGTGCCTGTTAAATTAGCAAAAATAATTGCTAAG
Organism: Campylobacterota bacterium; assembly: GCA_034660975.1. Taxonomy (GTDB): domain Bacteria; phylum Campylobacterota; class Campylobacteria; order Campylobacterales; family Sulfurimonadaceae; genus Sulfurimonas. The sequence goes on along the minus strand of JAYEKJ010000189.1, from coordinate 16,387 downwards.
AATATTTATAAACATTTAGGATAAAAATGAGTAAAACATTTAAGTATATTGATTTGTTCTCCGGAATAGGTGGTTTTAGAAAAGCTATTGAATTATTAAGTTACGATAAAAATGTAGATTCACAATGTATAGCATTCTCTGAAATTGATAAATATGCAACTCAATCATACAAAGTAAATTATGACACTTCAAATGAATTAGAAATTGGAGATATAGAAGAGTTTGTAAAATGTACTCAAAATATAAACTCTTTAGCAAATTTTGATATGTTATTTGGTGGTTTTCCTTGTCAGCCATTTAGTATGATGGGTAAACAATTAGGATTTGATGATGAAAGAGGAGGGCTGTTTTTTTCAGTAATTAAAATTATTGAAATTAAAAAGCCAAAATATATTTTGTTAGAGAATGTTAAGAATTTATATACTCATGATAAAGGTTTAACATACCAAAGAGTAAAAAATGAATTAGAAAAATTAAATTATAATGTTAAAGAAGAAGTCTTAAATACATCAGATTTTGGACTGCCACAGCATAGAAGAAGATTGTATATATTTGCTAGTAGAGATGATATTGATGTTGATTTTAAATCAGACTTAGTAAAAGAACATTTTAAAAGTTTTCAAAATAGAAGCATTAATACATATAAAAATGTTTTAGATGGTATTTTAGATGATGGCATTATTGAAAATAAATATTATCTATCAGATAAAATAAAACCCACTATATTATCAAATGGTACTAAAAACTTTAAATCTAATTCAAAAATTAATCAGTTAATTGCTAGACCATTAACTGCAACAATGGTAAAAATGCATAGAGCTTGTCAAGATAATTATTACTCACAAGAATTTTTAGATAGTGAATGTAAAATTACTTATTTAGAAAATAGTTTTTCTAAAGAAGATGAAGCTACCCATAAAATCAGAAAATTAACACCGTGGGAAGCTTTAAAACTACAAGGGTTTAGTAAAGACTTTTTTATTAATGCTAATTCTGCTGGAATTAGTAATCATCAATTATATAAACAAGCTGGAAATGCTGTTAGCGTCAATACAGCTTATGCAATAATTGAGTATTTAATAGGAAAGGAATTTTAATATGTTTTTCGAATTACATAAAGATAGTAATATTGGTTTAAAAGTTTTATCTGAAGCAGATTTAGGAATAGGAACTAGCCATCAAACACATATTGGATTAATGGAAGATACTTTTAATTTTATAGAAGACTATAAACAGTATTCATATGCTCAATTTATATACGAAGATACTTCTAAAGAATTAAGCTCTTTTTTAGATCCTATACAAAATCAAGATGATACAAGAAGAAGTCCTAAAATAAGAAAGGGAACAAAAGTAGAATTAAAAAAAAGTTTGATTAATAAATCTGTTGTAACTGAAATAAGAGATATAGTTAAATCAGATTTAACTGCTAAATGGTTTTTAATGTGGTTTGGTTTGAATAATAAAGATTTAGTTTTCTTTTTAATTAAAGCTAATACAAAAGACTATAAGGCTCTTGTTCATATTTTAGGTGATGTATTACCAAAAAGAAAAATATTTAAAGATATAGATTCAAGTAAAATTCTTAAGTATTTGAATAAAAAAGTAAATGATGTTAATACTACATATTTAGAAGAATTAGAAATAGCTGTAGAAACTTGTAATACAAATATAAAAAGTAGAATTAATCCAAAAGAGATAGACTTATACAAAGCACAAAAATTATTAAAAGAGATTGGAAAACAAGGTGAAGAGTTATTAAATCAATATTTAAATAAATTAAAAACAGAAAAAAAAATTAGTGATTATGAATGGATGAATGTAAATAGAGAAACAGGTTTACCTTATGATTTTACAATAATTGATAAGTCTGGTAAATTATACTATTCTGATGCAAAATCAACTTCATATCACTTTGAAAGAAATATGTTTTTTAGTAGTAATGAATTAAAGTTTATAAACCAAAATAGAAATTATTTAATTCATAGAGTTTATGATATGAGCAATAAGCCATTGCTTAAAATAACTGAGAATATAGCAATAATTACTGATGACTTTATAGCACACTATACTGACTGTAAAACAAATATTGCGAAGAACGGGCTTAAATTAAATAGTGTAAAAGTTGAAGTACCACCTACATTAAGTATTTTAGATTTTAAAGATGAACCAAATTTTATTATCTAAGTTTCAAGCAAATTTAGATAAAATGGCACCAATAATAATATAAAAACTATAAAGGCAAAGATATGTTTATAGATAGCGTAAGTGCAATAGAAGTAATGGATTCTCGTGGTAACCCAACAGTAAAAGCGACAGTAGAGTTAAGTGATGGAACTATTGAGAGTGCTATCGTACCATCAGGTGCAAGTACAGGTAAGAGAGAAGCTTTAGAACTTCGTGATGGTGATGAGCGTTACATGGGTAAGGGTGTTTTAAAAGCAGTTGGACATGTAAACAATGAAATCTCTGATGCTCTTATTGGTCAGTCTCCATTTAACCAAGCTGTAATTGATGCTACTATGAAAGAGGTTGATGGTACTGAGAACTATGGTAACTTAGGAGCAAATGCTGTTCTTGGTGTTTCTATGGCTGTTGCTCGTGCTGCTGCAAAAAGTCTCGGTATGCCATTATATCGTTACCTTGGTGGTGCTAACGCTATGACGATTCCTACACCTATGTTAAACATTATCAATGGTGGTTCTCATGCTGATAACTCAGTTGACTTTCAAGAGTATATGATTGTTCCTGTTGGTTTTGAAGATTTCGCAGAGGGTTTAAGAGCTTCTGCTGAAGTTTATCATAACCTAAAAGCTATTTTGAAAGCTAAAAAACATAACACTGCTCTAGGTGATGAGGGTGGATTCGCACCAGACTTATCTTCAAATGAAGAGCCTATTCAAGTAATCATGGAAGCAATTGAGAAAGCTGGATATAAAGCTGGTGAGCAAATTGCTATCGCTTTAGATGTTGCTGCTTCTGAGATTCTTGCAGAGGGTGGTGGTTATAACTTAGCATCTGAAAACCGTGTTGTTACTTCTGCTGAGTTAGTAGATTATTATGTAGATTTATGTGCTAAGTACCCTATCGTTTCTATCGAAGATGGTCTTAATGAAGATGATTGGGATGGTTTCAAACTTATGACTGAGAAGCTTGGTGATAAGATTCAAATCGTTGGTGATGATCTTTTTGTTACAAATGCTAATATCTTAGCAAGAGGTATCAATGAGGGAATCGCTAACTCAATCCTTATCAAACCAAATCAAATTGGTTCTGTATCTGAGACAATGCTAACTGTTCGTCTTGCTCAAAGAAATGGTTACACTTGTGTAATGAGTCACCGTTCAGGTGAGAGTGAAGATGCATTTATCGCTGATTTTGCAGTAGCACTTAACTGTGGTCAAATCAAAACTGGTTCAACTGCTCGTGGTGAGAGAACTGCTAAATACAACCGTCTTTTAGAGATTGAAAATGAAGTTGTATATGGTGAGTATTTAGGGTCAGCAATTTTTAACTAAGAGATATAATGAAAAATGAAGAACTTTATGAAGAGATAGACTATGCTCAGAGTTTTACTCAAAAGTATTTAGGTTTATCTTTAGTAAAGTTTTTTGTGCTTCTATTGATTGTTCTTACCCTTGGAATCTATGTTGGGGTACTTCTTTATGGAACAAACTCAGTAGAGGTTCTTTTCGGATTACAAGATTATGAAAATTACCTACAAAGTGAAATATTTCGCTTAAAAAATGAAAATGCTGAACTTCAAAGAGAATATTTTGAATTAAAAGAGATATCTGCCCAATAATTTATACTAGGTGTGTTTGTGATTAAATTTCTATTTTTTTTATTTACTTTAATAACTATTATTGATGCAAGAGAAAACCCATTTTTTCCAGCAGAGGGTGAGATGGATATACTACTCACTTCAAATATATCTACACAAATCCCAGCTTTAAAAAGAGCAACACTTACACTTCCTCCACAAGCAAGAGTGATTCAAAAAGTAACTATCGAGTATAAAAATCTAGATGGTTCAATTAGTAATGAAAGTATAGTTTTAAATAACTCTGTTGATTGGCATCTACCTATATTTATCTCTCAAAACTATGATACATCTTTAAAAAAAGAGAAGAAAAAAATCAATAAAGAATTTAAACAAGTTGCTTTTATAAAATATGCCAAATTTTATACCTCAGAAAAAACATTAAAAATAGTAACAAAAGATAAAATATTAAGAAATTTTTTATTGGTACAGCCACATAGGATAGTGGTTGATTTTGATAGAGATACAAGTTTAAGAAGTTTAACAAAAACAATTAAAAATAATATTTTTTCCAAAGTTAGAGTTGCAAATCATGATGGATATTATAGAGCCGTTATAGAGTTAGATGGATATTATAGGTATAAGATGAAGAAAACATCTGATGGTTACATATTTAAATTGAGGTAATTAAATGGAATTTACACTTTTACTTTTAATGATACTTAGTGCAAATATACAAAGTGTAGATATTCAACCCAAAGAGATTCTAAAAGTCACCCCTAAAAAAATATCTGTTTCTAAAAAGAAAAAGAATTTTTATAAACTATTTGTTCCTGCCATACAAATCGTTCATCAAGAGTTAATGCAAGAGTATGATTTAATTTCTCAAGATATTAACAACTCATCAAATTTAGTAAATATAGATGCTTTAAAAAAAGAGTATAAAATTAAAACAAATAAAGAGTTACTTATGGCACTAAAGCCTCATCCTCAAAGCATCACTTTAGCTCAAGCAGCGATGGAGAGTGGTTGGGCAACCTCTAGATTCTTTCTTGAAGCAAATAATGTATTTGGGATGTGGAGTTCAAATAAGAATCAACAAAGAATCGCTGCAGGTGAAAAAAGGGGTGGAACTCAAACTATATGGCTTAGAAAATTTGATACAATTGAGGATAGTATAAGAGCTTATTATAAACTATTAGCAACAGCAAAGGCATATAAAGAGTTTAGAGAGTTGAAAATGCAAACGAAAAACCCTTACGAGTTAGTAAAAAAATTAGATAAATATTCTGAGATTGGTGCATTATATGGCGAAGAGTTAACAAAAGTGATTAGATATAATAATCTAATTCAATATGACAAATGATTCCTCTTAACTTTAGTTGTAATCTTTTAGTAGTAATACTAAGATATAATTGCGTAGATGTATAAATTACAAGAGTATTTAAATTCTCATGAGCTTAGTGAGATTTACCCATCAGACATAGCTAAAATTTTAAAGAACTTAGATGATAATGAATTCTCTGATGCCTTAAAACTTGTCCCAAAAGATCTACTTGGTGATGTTGCTCTTGCTCTTCCTGATAGATTATTTGATGATGTAGTTGAGAATCTTAGTGTTGATGAACTATCTTTCGCAGTAACTGAACTAGAATCAGATGATCAAGTTTATTTTATGCAAGAGCTTGAAGAGTTAGATGAGGATGTAGCTTCACAAGTTTTTGCTTCTCTTGATGAAGATGACAAGCAAGAGATATCTAGGCTTCAAAAATATGATGAGGATGAAGCTGGCTCATATATGCAACTTGAAGTATTTACTGCATATAAGAGTGAGATAGTTCAAGATGTTATCAAGAGGTTTGCAAGACTTAGAAAAGCGAATGAACTCGAGAATGTTCAGAACCTTTTTATTACAACTGAGGATGATAAACTCCGATACACAATAGGGCTTGACGATCTGCTTATATTTGACTTTTCTAAAACACTCTTAGAAAATATTGAGGGTAGTGGTGATAGCTTTGAGCCAAAAACTGCACATGATAGAGAAGATATTAAGGATGTTGTTCACTATTTTGAGGAGTATGACTTATCTGTTATGCCGATAGTAAATATTTATGGTATTTTAGTTGGTCGTATCACATCAGATGATATTTATGATATTATAAATGAACAAGCAACTGAACAGATGTATAATCTAGCTGGTGTAGATGATGACGCAGAGGAAGATGATGAGATTATAAAAGCTGGTAGAAAAAGAGCTACATGGTTAGGCTTAAATCTTTTTACAGCAATAGCTGCTTCTTTTGTTATTGGGATATTTGCAGAAACATTAGAGAGTATGGTAGCTTTGGCTATTTTGATGCCAATAGTTGCTTCAATGGGTGGTAATGCTGGAACTCAAAGTTTAACAGTTGTTGTAAGACAGTTAGCCTTAGGTGATATCTCCAAAGGTGATGCTAAAAGGATTATTAAAAAAGAGGCAATCATTTCATTAGGAAATGGTATCTTGTTTGCTATAATAATGGGAATGATAGCTTATATGTGGTTTGGCATAGAGTTACTTGGTGCTGTAATAGCTTTGAGTATGATTATCAACCTGTTGATGGCTGGTTTTTTTGGTGCGGCAGTACCACTGTTTTTAAAAAAGTTGGATGTTGATCCAGCTATTGGTAGTACAGTTATTTTAACAACTGTTACTGATGTTGTAGGTTTTCTTAGTTTTTTAGGACTTGCAACATATATTTTATTATAAGGAATTTGTAAAAATTGGATTTACTGATACTATATTTCACTCTTGCAGTAGGAATATCATTTATATGCTCGGTGCTTGAAGCCGTACTTTTATCTGTGAATATGTCATACATATCACTATTAGAAAAAGAGAAACCACAGGTTGGTAAACTTCTTCGTTTGCAAAAGGTGGAGATTAGCAAGTCTATCGCTTCTATTTTGATTCTAAATACTATTGCCCATACATTAGGAGCTGCTGCTGTTGGTGCTCAGGCTGCTATATTATTTGGAAATGATGCTGTTGTGATAATATCTATGGTGATGACTTTTGCCATACTTTTTTTATCTGAAATTATCCCTAAAACTATAGGGGCACTTTATTGGAAACAGTTGGCTCCAGCTTCAGCTTATACTATTAGAATCTTTATTTGGCTAACTTATCCTATTATACTTACTACACTTGCTGTAACAGACAGAATCTCTAGAGGCAAAGAGGATGCGAACTCTCTTACCAAAGAAGAACTTTTAGAATCTATGCTTATTAGTGAGGATGAGGGTGTTATCGATGAGAAAGAATCTGATGTAATTGAAAATATTTTAAATCTTGATAATATAAAAGTTGGTGAGGTTCTTACTCCAAGAAGTGTTGTGTTTGCACTAGATGAAAATATGACAATAAAAGAGATAGTTGAAACAAAAGGTGATATATTTAATTTTTCTCGAATTCCTGTATATAATAATTCAATAGAAGATGTTACAGGGATTGTTTTAACGAAAAAGATTTTTCAACAAGCTTTAAAAGATGATACTGTAAATGTAGGTTCAATTAAAAACGAAATTTTTTCTATTAATGAAAATATTCCGGTTTCAAAGGCACTAGACCTATTTATTGCTAAAAAAGATCATATGTTTTTAGTGATGGATAATTATGATCAAACAGAGGGTATTTTAACTTTAGAAGATTGTGTTGAGACAATTTTAGGTGTTGAGATTATGGATGAGAGTGATGCAACTGAAGATATGCGTGAGTTAGCAAAACTAAAAATGAAACAAAAAAGAAAGTTACAAGGGTAACTTTCTTAGTGTTAGCCTAAAACTTCATTCATATCTACATCACTTCCAACCTCATCTGCTAATGAATCCATTAGATTAAAAAGCTTGTTTGAATGCTCTTCAGCATCTTGAAATCTTTTCATAATCTCATCTTTAGATTGATTCTTTGCCACACATCCACCAGTTAAAGCACACTCTAAATTTTCATTTATAAGTGTATGAAATTGTTCATGGTGTAGCTCCATCTTTTTAAATGAATTGTTATTTCCAAAAAGTTTTTGTCCAGTGCTATAGTACCAAATACCTAAACCACAATCTTTATAATCTTTTTTAAGTTCATAAGTAACAGTACCATTAACAACAGAAGAGTAAGCATTTGATTTAAATAGTATGTGATGAATTTTATAATTTGATAAAAATAGGGTAAAAGTACTTTGATTTGATTGTTGCGAAGTTAATTTCATGTCAGAGGTAAGGGTACCCATAGTATCTGAAAAATTATTCATTGTATCACTTGCACTATTTGCAATATTACTTATATTGGATGAATTTTCAGATATAGCACTTGATTGTTGTTGAAGGTTTTGAATAGTGATACTAATCTCACCCGTTGCCTTACCAGTTCTCTCTGCTAGTTTTCTTACTTCATCAGCAACAACAGCAAAACCTCGACCATGTTCACCAGCTCTTGCTGCTTCTATTGCTGCATTTAGTGCAAGTAGGTTTGTTTGATCGGCTATATCTTTAATCAGATTAACAACAGTTGTAATCTCATTTACATTTGTATCCATCTGCCCTATCGCATCAACAGTATCAATAACAAGTTCATTTAAGCTTGAAATCTCTGAAGTGGTAGCTTCAACAGCACTATAAGTATTCTCAGCAGATGCAGATGCTTTTGATGTTAATTCTGTAACTTCGGTAAAAGATGCTTCAGTTTTATTTATATCGGTAGTTATAACATCTAAGTTACCTTTCATGCCACCATTAAACTCACTAAAAGCAGTTGATAGTTGCCCCATAATTTTATATCTTTCATTTGCTTTCATAGATGAAACAGCTTTTTGAATTGATTGGGCTGTTTCTTTAAATTCCCCATGAAGACCATCTTCAAACATACTTCTATGTATTTGACCTTCACTTACTGCTTTAATTGTATTTCTTGTTTCTCTTAAGATAATTTCCATTTGGTCAAGTGAGTTATTAATATCCCAAGCAATCCCCTCCAGAAGAGTTTCATTCTTATGTAAAATAATTCGAGATGCTAACTTTCCATTTTTTACATCTTTTAAAACTTTCGAGATTTGTTGAGTTAACTCCATCTCATCTGTCTTTTTATTTGAGAAAAAGCTCATATTGTAGCCCCTTTTTGAAGATTAATGACAAGTTCATCATATGTAGTTTTATGCTCTAGTAAAAGATCATTTAAAAGTTTAGAAGAGGCATCCAAACCACCTCGTTTCTCAGAATCAATAAGTGATTTGTAAATCGGCTCTATGACATCAATAGCACTTTGAGGTGCTTTTCTTCTAACAGAGGTGTAGCTAATTATATTACCATTAGAATCTAAGTCAGCAGTGATATAGGCAAACACCCAATAATACCCACCATCTCCCATAAGATTTTTTACAAATCCGAAAAACTCTTTTTTGCTCTTGATTAAATCCCAAACAATTTTAAAAGCTATACGTGGCATATCTGGATGACGTATAAGATTATGATTTGCTCCAATAAGACTAGTGGCAGGGTATCCTGCCATTTTTATAAAAATCTCATTGCAGTAGATTATTTTCCCATTAGTATCAGTTTTTGAAACTATAAAATCACCCAAAGAGAGTTTTTTTTCATGATTTGTGATGCTTGATGGAGCATCTTGTTTTGATAAACTTTTAGTAGACATAGGCAGCCTTTTTACGCAGAAGCGCTTAATTGGCTATATTGTATCTTATGTTTTATTTAAAAAAACTGATATATATCATAAAGTCTTCGAACAATGACTTTAACCTGAATTATGCAATAGGAATTTACAAAATTTACCTATTGCATAATTCGGGTTTAATTACATCCCTGGTATTCTTGGAATCTTTCCAAGTTTTGAGTAGCGACAGTAAACTCCCCAGCCTTTTTTAAGCCAGTGTCCAACGATAGGCATAGGTAGCATAAAAGCTTTTTTATCATCACGATAAACAAAAGAAGCACCATCTCCACTATCCATCACACAAAGTATATTTAGATGTTCATGGTAACCTTTAAAAGATTCGCCACCTTTATCTTTCTCTACTATATTATGAGCAACATTTCTAGCCATAACCTCTGCAATGTGTCCCTGTTTTGCTCTCCAATCATAACCCTCGAGGGCTGCAATATCACCAATGGCATAGATGTTGTGTGGTCTGCTTATATCTTTGCCATCACAAAAAGTATCTTTATGGGAAAACTCCACCTCACAGTGATCATCAATTTTAATAAATCCAGCTTCATTGAGTGGTAGGTCAGAGTTTTTAATCACATCATGCCCATCACCAGCAGGTATAAACATAGTGAAATCAGAATCTAGTTTTGAATCATCTTCAAATATGATTCCATCTTTTTGGAATGATTTTATTTTTTTACCAAAATGTTGTTTAATATCAAGCATATTAAAAAATTTATCCATCATTTTAAGAGCTTTAGGTCCCATCCTTTTTCCCGGTTCTGCCATAGGTGCAAAAATTGTTAACTCATATTTATCTCTAATACCTTTTTTCTTTAAAAGATTATGTACATTAAAAAGTAATTCAAACCCTGGACCACCACGAACAGCAGAAGAATCGTTAGGATTTCCACCAAAGCCAAAACATATTTTACCACTACCATTTGAGATGATTTGATCAACTTTATCACGAAGTAAAAGAGCTTGTTGGGGGGAACCACAGATTGAGAGTGTATTTTCAATCCCTTTATGTTTCATTTTTGAAGCACCCATTGCAATAATAAGATGCTGATAATTATCAAGAACCTCTCCACTTTTTAGTGTGACTTTAGATTCTTTAGCAGATATTTTCTCTACACCATCGATTATTAGATTAAATCTATGAGCTTTTTGTAACTCTTTAAGATCGATACAAACATCACTAAACTCACTCTCACGAGTTGGAATCCAAATAGAAGTTGGATATATATAGAAGTAATCTCTATCACTCACGAGCGTTATATCATAATTTTCTTTTTTTAAAAAAATGGCAGCTTCAATACCAGCAAATCCACCACCTAGAATAACTATTTTTTTACGATTTGGCATCTAAGCCCCTATTGTTGATTTTATTTATAATATATATTACAATATATATATTAATTTTATGTTAACAAATAAGATTATTTGATATAATTTTGCAAATAAAATAGGAGATTATAAATGAATAAAATTTTAACAAGTTTAGTTAGTGGGGCAATTTTAACATCTTCATTATGTGCAGATTTTGCAAGAATTGAGATGGGTGCTGGTTCTTTGGTTCAAACACCTGTGGGAAGTGTTACAACGACAGATGATTCAAATTTTTTAAGTTTAGATGGAACATACACTACAAATGGTGATGAATCGGCACAGATGTATGCTTGGATGCTTGTAAAACATCCAGTTCCAATCATTCCAAATTTAAGAGTTGAATATCTATCTATAACAGATGCTGGTAATTTTACTTATAAAATGGAGGGTGTATCATCTCCAACAACAGAGGGTGTATCATCTCCAACAACAGTTGATATGAAGCAGTTTGATATCATCCCTTACTATAATCTTTTAGATAATACATTTTGGGTAACAGTAGATGCAGGTATAGATATTAAAGTGATTCAAGCAGATATAAATATTCAAGCAATAGATGCATATATGCTTGATCCAATGGTTCCAAGCTATTTGAGCTCTGATACAGTTGCTATCCCTTTACTTTATCTAAGAGGTAGAGTTCAGATTCCAACTACTAACATTGGTTTAGAGAGTGATGTTAAATATATCTCAGATGGTGATAATACTGTTTATGATATTAGAGCAAAAGTTGATTACACTTTTGATATATTCCCTATCATTCAACCAGCATTTGAATTAGGTTATAGAATTCAAAAGTTTGATATAGATACAGATGAAACAGTTGGTGCTTTAGAGTATTCAGGTGTTTATGCGGGGATGATGATTAGATTCTAGTTTTATACCAACCCCTCAACGGCATTAAGTTAAGGATTGGAACCTCGAATTTCAAACGCTAAAGCGTTTGAAATTCGAGGTTCCGGTTGGTTTAAATTTTAAGTTGATTGATAAAAAGAAAAGTTGAACCATTCAATGGCACAACTTTTCAAAGGAGAGAAGAGGAGTTACTTAGGAGAATAAGTAACTCAATGAAAATTATCTAAATTATTTTCTAAAAAGTTGACTAGCTAACTGCAGCGATTGCAGCATCGTAGTTAGGCTCTTCAGTAATCTCTGGAACGATCTCTTTGTAAGTTACAACACCATCAGCATCAACAGCGAAGATTGCTCTACAAGTAACACCTGCAAGAACAGAACCACCAAGTAATACACCATAAGCGTTAGCGAAATCTTTGTTTCTGAAATCTGAAGTAACAGTTAAATCGTTAATACCTTCAGCTTGACAAAATCTACCAGCAGCAAATGGTAAGTCTAAAGAAACGATAGTTGCAGTTACATCTGAAAGACCAGCAGCTTTAGCGTTAAAGTTACGAGTTTCAGTAGCACATACACCAGTATCTAAAGAAGGAACAACGATGATAAGTTGTTTTTTACCAGTAGCTCCACCAACAACAACGTCACCAAGACCATCTGAGTTTACAACAGTAATCGCAGGTGCTTTATCTCCAACATTTACCTCAGTTCCTAATAATTCTACGTCTGTACCTTTAAATTTTGTAGTTGCCATATTTGACCCTTTATATTTTAATTTTTAACGCCTTTCGCGTTTTGTTGAGAGGATTATAATTTAAATCGGATAAAAATACTCTTATTTACAAAGAGATTGATTTGAACTAAGCTATAATTAAGCTTATAAGTTACTTCTTGGAGTAATATCTAACTCCTCTAAAGAACTAAACATCTTTTTTTCATACATCTCAACTGCAACCCTACCTATCATCGCTGCATTGTCTGAACAGTATTTTAGTTCACTTAAAAGCAACTCTGCATCATGAGGTTTTAAAAGCTCCTCTATCTGTTTTCTAAGATAAAGATTTGCACTTGCCCCACCAACAATTGCAAAAGTTTTAGGTTTTACAGTTTTAAAATACTTTTTTAATTTTTGAGTTAAGTGTGCAGTTGCAATATGCTCAAATGAAGCTGCTACATCTTTATACTCTTTCTCCTGTGTTTTTTCTATCGCTAATCTTACTGCATTTTTAAGACCTGAATATGAAAAAGCGATAAGAGGGGATTGTGAGAGTGGAATAGTAAAGTTAAACTTTTTTCTATCTCCATCTTTTGCCAACTCTTGAATCAAAGGACCACCTGGATAACCAAGCCCCATCATCTTAGCTACCTTATCAAAACTCTCACCAAAACTATCATCCATACTTTTAGCTACTGTTTGTATATTTTCTAAACTTTTTACTTCCATAACTTGTGTATGCCCACCAGATACTAGTAAAACAGTTAAAGGAAAAATAGTTTCTTTTTCTATAAACAAAGAGTATATATGCCCAATGAGATGATTTACTCCAATAAGAGGGATATTAAGTGCAACAGCGATAGCCTTAGCCATTGTTACACCCTCAACTAAGGTTACAGCTAAACCGGGAGTAGAGGTTACTGCTACTGCTTTTAAATCTTTAAAGTATGGTTCACACTCTTGTAGGATCTTAGGAAGTGCCTCAGCATGAAGACGAGCAGCAAGTTCAGGAACAACTCCTCCATAAACAGAGTGTTCTAACTCTTGACTTATTTTTTTGTGAAATAGTAGTTTTTTTGTTTTTATCTCTGTGATTGATATAGCACTATCATCACATGAACTCTCTATACTTAAAATCATATACTTCTTCTAGCCTCTTTATCTATCTCAAAAACATCATCAACACTCTTAGGCTCATCACTAAACTTCTCATAACTCTCAATGATAATTTTACTAATATCCATAAAACCAATCTCTTTGTTTATAAACTTCTCAATTGCTACCTCATTAGAAGCATTTATAACAACACCTCTATTTGGATTTTTAAGTAAATCCTCTTTTATCTCCCAAATTGGGTAGCGAAGTTTATCTATCTCTCTAAACTCTAAATTTCCAACTTTAAGTAGATCTACATGATTTAGGATTTTTTCATCTATTTTAGAATCAACTGCAAAAGCGATAGGGAGTTGCATACTAGCATTGGCAAAATGTGCAGTGGTTGAGCCATCTTTAAAGTCTATGAGAGCATGAATGAGTGACTTTGTCTCAATTATAGCATCATATTCACCCTTGCCAAAAAGCCATCTAGCCTCTAAGAGTTCAAACATTTTGTTGACCATTGTTGCTGAATCTATTGTGATTTTTTGACCCATCGACCAGTTGGGATGTTTTTGTGTATCTGCTAAGGATGCATTTTGAAGTTTATCTAACTCCCAATCTCTAAATGCTCCACCACTTGCAGTGATTATCATCTTTGAGATGGGTCTATCTTGCATTAAATACCAAAGTCCAAAATGTTCAGAATCTATGGGTTGAATCTTAGAAATATCTATGAAATTTCCACAAGCAACTAAAGATTCTTTGTTTGCTAAAGCTACTTTTTTACCACACTCTATCGCTTTAAGAGTTGGGCGAAGTCCCATAAATCCAACAAGTGCATTTACAACTAAATCACTTGAAGAATCTTCAATAGCTTTGAGTATAGAACTCTCTCCAAAATAAACATTATTATGATTTACTTTTAGAATATCTGCTTTTGATGCGACAACTACAAGTTTTGGGGAGTGGATAAGAATCTGTTTATTTAGAAGTTCTATATTTTTACCAGCAACTAAAACTTCAACAGAGATGTTAAATTTTTTAGCCACTTCAAGTGTATTTACACCGATAGAACCAGTAGAACCAAGTAGTACCAAACTACACTAATCCTCTAAGAAGAACAAGCATCACAATTGCACCAAAAAGATAACCATCGATTCTATCAAGAACACCACCATGTCCAGGGAGTAGGTTCCCACTATCCTTTACACCAGCACTTCTCTTTAGAGAGCTTTCAAACAGGTCACCAAAGATAGAACTAACAGCAACTCCAAAAGAGATAAGAAAAGCGATTTGCATATCAACAATAGTGAGTCCCATAAACATACCACTCAGAGTTGCAACTCCAACTCCACCAACTACACCCTCCATCGTTTTGTTAGGGCTTGTCTCACAAAATTGAGTTTTTCCTATACTTTTACCAACGGCATAAGCACCCACATCAGTCATAGCAACTATCACTAAAAGCCAAAGAAGGGAGACTACACCGTACTCTTGATACATTGTGAATATAAAAAGCATACCAGCGGTTGGGTAGATAAAAGGTAAAAAGTTTTTCCACACTATGTTTTTGTTAAAAGCGACAGCACTAGCGTAGGCAACACCAGCGAGTACAAAAAGGTCATCCCCATAAGGGTAAATACCGGCAATTAACCATAAGATAACTGCAGGAAGAAAGTGTGTATTGTCGGATTTAATTTCAAAAAGTTTAAGCGCTTCTTTAAAAGCTAAAAGGTAGATAGCTCCAAAAACTACCCACATCACAAAAAAGTTATCTATAAGACCTATCACTAAAAGTGCAGCGACGAGGGCTACACCTGTTATTATTCTCTCCTGATGTTCTCCAAAAATAGCCATATTGTTTCCTATAAGTTATATTAATGAAATTATATCTTAAAAATGATTTTAGAGGTGCTCTGAATTTAAAACTGTTTGTAACTCTTCTAATAAAATTTTATTTTCACCCTCAAGAGATAAATTTTCTTTTATTTTTTCTAGAGCATTTTCAATTTTTAACTCTAAGTTTTTATTTTTACTTTTTTCTACTTTTAGGTGTTTAGTATATTTTTCTAATTTAGTGATATTGGTAAAGTTTATAACGATTAAGTTTTTATTATCATGAAGCTCATTTACATCTACACGATAAATCTCTTCTTCATTTTGTTTATTTAACATTATTGCTTTATGCTCTATGTTTGGAGATTCATCAAAATCCTCTAACCAATGTCTATCATCTGTACTTTTTTTAAGGAATTTTTCTTTTTCTATAAAAAGTTCACATATACATTTATGCTCTTTCATAAATTCGGCTCTTGAATCAAATGGTAAATCTAAAAAACATTGATGATTCATAAACACTACACCTTTAACTTTGTGAAGTAATATAACCATACTAGCTTGAGAGTGTAGAATCTCCCGTCTTAAATTGTCCTCTTTCTCTATTTTTAATTCAAGTAATTTTCTTTTGGTTATATCTTCTCTAAATGATGCATACTCAATAATATTTTTGCTCTCATCAAAAATTGGAAATATTACACTTTTTGTCCAGTAAAACCCATTATCTTTTGTAGAGTTTTTCACTTCCCCTTGCCAAATTTTTCCAGCAGTTATAGTTTTCCACATTTTTTTAAAAACAGCATCCTTCATCTCAGGATGTCTAATTTTACTATGGGAAGAACCAACTAACTCCTCTTTGGAATAGCCACTTATATCACAGAAATTTTGATTAACACTTGTTATTACTCCTCTCAAATTAGTTCTTGAGATAATTCGTGTTTTATTGAAAATTGTATAATATTGAGTTAAATAAGATAATTTATCAAGCATTGATAAAAGCTCCTGTAATGATTAAGTAGTTGTGTGATAGCAAAAT